>JADFXO010000061.1 GCA_015233485.1 Nitrospirota bacterium | reverse complement strand
GTAGTTGATCAATTGTCTGGGGATAATACCTGCTCATCTCATGGAGGGTTTTATCTGAAAATACAATAAATGGGGCAACATCCTGGTCGTCGGCAAGCCTGCGCCGCACGGCGCGCAAGCGCTCAAACAACGCATGGTCAAACTCCTCAAAATGGCTGCCCGCCTCAGTGCGCGATACCCTTTTTACGACGTCTGCCCTGATCTCCGGGCGCATGTTTGCCATAACACTTTCCTTGCTAAATAAAACCGACTTGCCATGCTGAGTAAGTTTGATAATCGGATATTTGTCTCCTTCCTGAACGAGGAGTTCCTGGACAAGCAGCTCATCGAAGATTGCGCGCCAGTAGTCTTTGGGCCTGTGTGCCCCGGCGCCAAAGGTCTTAATCTCGTCGTGTTGAAGCTCCAGCACGCGTTTTGTACCCTTGCCAAGCACTATATCTATGATATAGAGGCGGCCAAAGCGCTGGCCGGTTCTTGATATGGCGGACATTATTATTTGCGCGTCCGTTGTAATATCCCGACGCTCGTAAACACCCACGCACACGTCGCATGTGCCGCAGTTTTGCGCCTTATATTTCTCGCCTAAGTAGTCAAGCAGCTGCCGCCTCCTGCAGACGTTTGCTGAGGCATAGAGGATCATTTTGGAGAGTTTGGCCTCAGAGGTCAAACGCTCATGTTCGTCCTCGACCTGATTAATAAAATACCTGATCTTATACGCGTCCCCCGGTGTGTAATACATGACGCATTCGGATGGTTCGCCATCGCGCCCCGCCCTGCCCGTCTCCTGATAATATCCCTCTATGTGCTTTGGCAAATCGGCGTGTATTACAAAACGCACGTTTGATTTATCTATCCCCATGCCGAAGGCGATTGTGCCCACTATGACATCGGCCTCGTCCTTGCTGAAGGCATTCTGGTTTCGGGTTCGCTCCTCCGCTGACAACCCTGCATGGTAGGGCAAGGCGCGAATACCGTTTTTCGATAGAAAATTCGATAAGACCTCAGCCGAATCACGCGTAGCCCGATATATGATGCCGGGCACGCCGACATGTTCCCGAACGAATCTAAGAATCTGTTTCTCTACGTCTATCTTTTTTTCCACACGATAAAACAGGTTTTTTCTGTCGAACGACGCGCGCACTACAAACGGGTCTCGCAGGCCCAGCTTTCGTATTATATCCTCCTGCACCTGAGCTGTGGCCGTTGCCGTAAAGGCCGCAATCGGAATGTCTTTAAAATTCCCGGCGATTGCTGACAGGTTCATGTAATCAGGACGGAAATCGTGTCCCCATTCGGAGATACAATGCGCCTCGTCAACGGCAAACAAGGCTATAGGGACTGTCCTTAGGGTTTCAAAAAAATGCGCCATCGCAACCCTCTCCGGCGCTACATAGAGCAGCTCAAGGCTGTGGGCGTGAATCCTCCTGTAAATGGAGTACACCTCATCCACAGAGAGAGAACTATTGAGAAAAGCCGCCGAAAAACCGTTCTCTATAGCCGAGTCAACCTGGTCTTTCATCAGGGATATCAGAGGGCTTATGACAACCACGGTTCCTTTCAGCATTTTTGACGGCAGTTGATAGCACAGCGATTTCCCCCCGCCTGTGGGCATTACCGCAAAGACATCCCTTTTTTGAAGGATATTCTTTATGATCGCCTCCTGGTTTTCACGAAAGTCCGCAAACCCATAAAACTCTCTTAGTATGTTATGCACGCCGATGCCCGTTCATCACAACTCTACCACAATATTATCTATAAGCCTCGTAGTTGCCATCTTCACCGCCACCGCAATCAACACCCTCGCGCCTTCGGTTATTTCGTCAAGTGTATCGGGGTCATAGGCAGAGGCGTATTGAATCTCCGTAATGGACTTTACCGCCGAAAGAGATTCACGAAGTTTCGCGGCAATGTCTTTTATCTTCAGTGAGCCGTCTTTTACCGCCCGCCCGGCGTCTTTTAATGCCTTATATATACCTGGGGCGTCGAGGCGCTGCTCCGTTGACAGGTACGCGTTTCTGGAGCTCATGGCAAGGCCGTCTGGTTCTCTCACCGTCGGACACAACACGATTTCCACATCAAGATTTAAGTCTGTAACCATTTTCTTTAACACCACGCACTGCTGGTAGTCCTTTAATCCAAAATACGCCCTTGTTGGCCTGACCGCGTTAAAGAGTTTTAAGACCACAGTTGCAACGCCGGTGAAATGTCCCGGCCTAAACAGACCGCAGAGTTGCGAAGACAGACCCCTGACCTCTACGTATGTCTTATATCCATCGGGATATATGTCGACAGCATCGGGCATAAACACGGCGACTATTTTACCGGCACCGGCAGACAGGCCGTCAAGTTTTCTTATGTCGCCGTCATAGTCTCTGGGGTAGCGGGTATAATCTTCGCCTTGAGAGAATTGGGTTGGATTAATAAAAATACTCACCACGGTAATGTCGTTTGCCTTAATGGAGTCTCTGACTATACTTAAATGTCCCTCGTGAAGGGCGCCCATCGTCGGCACAAAGCCGACGGTTTTTTCTGATCGCAAGCAGCCTTCTGCAAACCTCTGCATCGCGGGAATAGTGCGAATTATCTCCATTGCCTATTTATAATCCGAACTCAGGCCAATCTTTGCCTGATTGCCGGCTATGGCCAGTTTGTAGTTATTGCCGACGAGATATTTTTGTGCCGCGCGCCTTACGTCTTCTTTTGTTATGGCATTTATAATGGCCGGATATCTCTTGTCAAAATCGATGCCAAGACCATAGAATTCCACCTGCGCCATGAACATGGAAATCTTATCCATCGTATCAAGTTTACGTGGGAAACTGCCGGTTAAATAAGCCTTCGCGTCGCTCAGTTCCTCATCCGTAATAACACCTTCCTTCATTGCTTTAATCTGCTTTAGGATCTCTTCGACGGCGACATTGGTAAACTCGTTTTTTGTCTGAATGACGACCTGAAAATCTCCTGCATATTTAAATGAGGCAAAGTGGCTGTGTATGTCGTAGGCGAGGCCGAGGTTGTCTCTTATCGCCTTGACCATTCTGGAGGCAAATCCGCCTCCGCCGAGGATATAGTTCATTATGGATACGGCATAAAAATCCGGATTATCCCGTCTAACTCCCATGCCCCCAAGGATGATGTTTGCTTGCTGCGTGTCTCTGTTAATGAGGACGGCCTTTTTGGCGGTGGATTTTGGGAGTTCAAAGGCTTCCCTCTTTTTCGCCGGCCCATTTGCATGGACTGTCCAGCCGGCCGAGGCTGAGAGATGTTTATCTATTAATCCCATAAGCTCCTCATAGGTAACATCTCCAGCCACAGATAAAATGCTTCCTGCAGGGACGTAGAAATCACTGTGAAATTTTACTACGTCATCCCGTTTTATCATGTTTATCGTCTCAGGGGTACCCTCGCTTACGCGCCCGTAAGGGAATTTGCCATAGACTGCGGCCATAAACGCCTTATCGGCGGCATACGCAGGGGATTCCTCCTCGTGCTTAAGGCCGCCTTTGATGAGTTCCTTCTTTTGTCTAAGCTCGGCCTCCGTAAAGGTTGGATTTAGGATGCAATCAGCGAAGATTTCAAACAACACGGGGAGGTCTTTTTTTAGCACGGAAAGCCCGACTGCTGTGTAGTCGGAAGTCGTCGAGGTCTCTATCGACGCCCCCGTAAATTCTATCTCTTCATGGATTTCCTTTGACGTCCTGTGTTTAGTGCCCTCTGTGAGCATCTCGGCGGTCAGATGTGCCAGCCCCGCCAGACGTGCCGGTTCATCCAATTTTGAGGCATTTATTATGAGGGACATCCTCACAACCGGAAGGTTATGCCTCTCCGAATACAGCACCACAAGCCCGTTAGGCATTACCACCCTGCGGGTGTCCATGGCGAATGCGTTAATAGATAGGAGGGACGCCGTGAATGTGACAAGCGCTGCCAGCGTTATTATCTTTTTATTAAATTTGCCGAAAACCAATTTCTTCATACCTCCGTATTCGTATAAGTTGAGTTAATCTTCCGGTATCAACACGCCGACCGTCGAATTTTGGCGGGTAAAATATTTCTTTGCCACGGCCTGTACGTCGTTGGGGGTTACATGTGCCACACCGTCGAGGTATTTGTCCTTAAGACGCCAGCCGCCAATTGTCTCAAACATACCGAGGACTTCGCCCTGAAAAAATACAGAGTCCTGCCCCATGACAAACGCCGCCTCGATTTGATTTTTTGCCTTTTGGACCTCACGCTCAGTCGGCGCCGCCGCCACAATACCGTCTATTTCCTTAAACAGGGCGCTCTCAAGCCGGTTTATGGACTGGGTGTCATTTGGAGTCCCCCCCCAATAAAACAAATACGGGGCCTTATATAACCCGCTGTAACTGGCGAAGGCGTTTATGGCCAGCTTATCTTTCATTACGATTGTCTGATAGAGCCTGCCGCTCTTGCCTGAAAATATCTGCGACAACACGTCAAGGGCATAGGAGTCCCTATGAGGAACAGACGGGACGTGGTACGCGATGAGGACAAAGGGAAGCTGTGCCTGTTTTTTCACTGTCAGACGTCTTTGCCCTGTTTGAGCCGGTTCTGTTTCGATTGGAGGCGCTTTAACCGGCACCGCCGGTATGCCCCCAAAGTGTTTGGTTATTGATTTCATTATTTCCTCTGGATTTACGTCTCCGGCAACTATTATGACGGCGTTGTTTGGGGCGTAGTATGTCTTATAGTGCCTCAACAGGTCTTCTCTGGACAGTGAAGAGATGTCATCCATCCAGCCGATAACGGGATTGTGATACGGGGCAGTGGTGAATGCCTTTGCCGCTACCTCCTCAAAGAGCAAGTCCTGCGGGTCGTCTTCTATCCTCATCCTGCGCTCTTCCATTACTACCTTCTTTTCCGAGGTTACGTCTTCGGGCCTCAGAAGGAGATTGGCCATTCTGTCGGCCTCCATCTCTATTGACAGGTTTATCCTGTCCGACGCGAGGTTTTGATAATAGACCGTATAGTCTCTGGTCGTACCGGCATTGTCCATGCCTCCGTTTTTCTGTACAAGGTTCGAAAAGACCTTGGAGCCATATTTCTGCGTACCCTTAAACATCATATGCTCAAGAAAATGGCTCAGCCCCGTCTTTCCACGCGTCTCGTTTATCGACCCTACGTTGTACCAAATCTGAAACGAGGCAACCGGCGCCTTATGGTCCTCTGATATCAAGACCTTCAGGCCGTTGTCAAGCCGGTACTCCTTTACACCGCCGGAGCCGGAATATGAGCCGGTACCAGGGCTTTCTTCATTAATGACGTTTATCGCAGGTGTACACGACGATACCACAAGCGCACAGATTAATAACAATAAGATTCTCTTCATTACCTCACCTCACTCATTTTCGCTGTTTACGGCGTTTTCCACCAATAAAAGGTTCTCCTGTTCAAGTATCTCAACCTTCACCTTTGACACACGGGTATGAACCATCTCCAGGATGGTTATCTTCATGCCATCAAGTTCGATTTGTTCGCCGCCGTCGGGGATTTTCTGCAAGTGCGTCACTACAAATCCTCCAAGCGTGTCATACTGCGAAGATTCTGGAATTTCAATGTTGAAGTCTTCCTTTAAATCCCTGATATTTATTGAGGCGTAGACGATATAAACCCCCGGGCTGATGCTTATAACCGGCCTTTCGATGTCGTGTTCGTCCCTGATTTCACCCACTATTTCCTCAAGGAGGTCTTCTATTGTCACAATGCCTGTTACCGTGCCATGCTCATTTACCGCTATGGCCATGTGGGTGTGTTTTATCTGCATTTCGCTCAATAAATGGCTTATCATCATCGTCTCAGGCACGTAAAAAGGCGGCCTCAGGACTTTTCTGATGATTATCTCCTTGTTCTGCGCCAGGAGCTTGAACACGTCCTTTGCGTGAAGCGTCCCTTTTATGTTGTTTATCTCCTTGTTGTAGACGGGATATCTTGAGTACTGCTCCTCGGAAATCTTGCGAAGTATGTCCTCAAGAGGCTCATCTAATGAAACAGCGATGACACGGCCGGTTGGAACCATCACCTCTTTGACGGATATATCGGTAAACTCGAACACGCTGTGAATCAGCTCCTGTTCCGCCGGCTCGAATATCCCCCTGTCCTTGCCCTCTTTGATGAGCAGTTTAATCTCCTCCTGAGAGATAAGCGCCCTCTGCGTAAAGGCGGTCTTACCGAAGGGTTTTAATATTACATTTGCGCTTTTTGCCAGAATGCTCACTATAACCGAACTGATTCGGGGGAAATAAGTTATCGGCCTCGCCACCATAAGCGCGATTTTCTCAGGATACATAAGGGCAATGGATTTCGGCACCAATTCGCCAAGGATTAACGAGAAATATCCTATGACCGTTACAACTATCACTATCGCTATAGGTTCGGCGGACACGGAAATATACCTAAAGGGTATAGAGGCAATCATCGGTTTAAATACCTCAATAGCCATAGCGCCGCCAATGGCAGATGAGACCGCGGAGCCTATGGTAACGCCGATTTGTACGGTAGCCAGAAACCTGTCGGGGTTTTCCTTGAGATCCAGAAGGGTTTTGGCGTTGGCGCTGCCATCTTTAAGAAAGGTCTCTATCATAAACTTGCGCGACGTTATGACGGCTATCTCGGAGGCCGCAAATAACCCGCTGAAAAAAATAAACGCTAATATCAGTATAAGATTAAGCCACATAGACACTATTACCGGTTCTCATCACATAAGCCCACAAGCCCGCAAGTGCAGATGGCGGTGTATCTTTCAATTTCATAAAAGGCTTTATTTTCAGGGACATCTTCTTAAACGTCTTTTCACGGCTACCCTCACGGCTACTCTCTGTCTATGCCACATTGTAATTTAGATTATACCAAAGCCATATAGTTTAGTCTATAACATTTAAAAAAAAAGCCACCGCGGGCGCATCAATGCGCCGGCAAGGGAGGCATCAGAGGCATATTAGACATCGGATTCTTTGCAGCCGGATTCTGATGGGCAGCCGGAGGCGGCATGGGAATCGTCGTTGGCAGCTGCGGAATCTGAGACGGTTGAGGCATAATCTGTGGCGATGTGGGCGAACCAGGGTGGTTTGGCATCGCCGCCGCAGCAGCGGCGGCAGTTTTTGTCGAATCGCCGGATTGTCTTACCTTTTTCTTATCGAAATCAAAGACCTTTACAACAAGCTTATCTCCGTCTTTCGTGAACTCGACATATTCGGTTGTGATACCGCTGACCTTATAACCACCTAAGCTGTCCCCTTCATGGAGCAGCCGCTGCCTTTGTCCCCTGCCTGTGGTGCTATATGGGGTTTTCTTATCTTCTACGAACGCGGCCTTTGCGGCGCCGGTTATCGTGCCATAGACGATAAATTCGGGCAGAGGGGCATCCGGCTGAGACTTTACGGGTTTTCTATCCGGGTGAAAGACATTTTTCTCTGTCACTACCATATAATCGCCTCGCGCAAGGAGTTTTTTGGCGTCGTCGAATTTCACCTCATCCGTATCAAGTCTCATGTTCTTACTGGGAGATACCCTGATATTGTTCTTCCTCGTGAAATTATAATAATCATAACCACCCATAAACAAAACAACCAGTATGAGCGATATATTTAAGACATTAAACTGCTCCATGTATTTTTTCATATCAAACTACCGCGTCTCCCATAGTTATTTCTCCTTCTTATTATCAAGTTCGTATTCGATAAATGCGACTTTTTGCGTAAGCTCTTTGATTCGGCTTTTCAATTCGGAGATCAGCAAAGAAAAATACATAAGCGATATTATCAGAATCAAAATCAGAAAAGTAATTATTATAATAGGCGGATATCCCACACCCAGTAAACGCGCCAGCGCGTTTATTAACGTATCGGCAAACGCCCCGCCGATTATTAAAAGACCCACCACAAACCATAGAATCGAGAGGTCTTCCCTGAACTTCCTCCTCCTTACCAGCTCAAATATTATAAAAAAAACCAACAGCCCCGTCAGAATAACAAACGCGCGCGCCCCAAATGACATAGCCTAATATGCCCCACATCCCGTCATTTTGTCAATCTCTCCTTAATACGACCATAACTATCGCCAGAAGCATCCTTACCATATATATCAGCGGCCTTATCCCGCTGTGCATTGATACACCGTCTAACCGGCTGAACATTTTAACGGGCGTCTCGGCTATTCTGAATTTTTTCTTATGCAGAAGCATAATCATATTGGCATCGGGGTAGTCCAGCGGGAAGTTGTCCCCGTGCGACAGATAGCTCAACACAGCCCTGTCCATGAGTTGAAATCCCGATGTCGGATCTGTTATCGTCTTGCCTGTATATAGCCGGATTATCGTGCTGAACATTGAAATCACCGCTCCTTTGAAAAACCCCGCCTTATAATCGCTGTCTATAAACCTGGTTCCTATGACTATGTTTGCCCCGTCACGTACCTTCGCCGCTAAGAGGTTTTCAATATAGGCAGGGTCATGCTGGCCATCGGCGTCCATAGTTACCACCATGTCGTAGTTTTTATTTAAGGCAAATCTAAAGCCCGACTGAAGCGCGCCGCCATATCCAAGATTAAACGCGTGATTGATGACATGGGCGCCAAGACCGGTGGAAATTGCCGCCGTATTGTCAGTAGAACCGTCGCTTACGACAAGAATATCCGCCTTTGGCACGGTTTGGCGAATCTTTGCTATTACTGCCCCTATGGATTTCTCCTCGTTAAACGCCGGTATGATTATAAGCATTTTATTCATCTCAGTAAATAAGCCTCAATGCCCCCTGCACAATATCCACCTCAACAGGCGTCTTACCAAGATAATCGCCATCGACATGGCAATGAAAAGAACTACCCTCTATTGCCATCTTCCTGAACTCAACTTGTTCCACATATTTAGATTTATTCAACGCGTGCCTGCCAAGCAATACATCCGCTACCGCCGCGACGAACTCCACCCTGCCCGAATAACGAAATATCGTGCCGTAGAGACTGGGGTTTCTAATATCCGCCTTTGGCGCCATACAAACATCACCGCCATAACACGTCCCGTTGCTTATTATAACCGTATTGCAGGCAATAAAACTACCATCGATTGAGACCGTCATTTGATCAAATTTTTGATTAATCACGCAGTTTATCCCGCTATAAATATATGCGCCGATGCCGGCGTATGCCTTTAATCGCTTATTAAGCCCGTAAACCGCCGCCGCGTCAAATCCAATGCCGGCCATTTCGATGAAATATCTTATACGCTCCGGAACCCCATTGGCCTGAATCGTTCTTATCCTCCCTAACGACACATCATAGGCCGTGCCGTTAATCAGTCTCCTGACGGCCTTCCTGATGTCGCCCTTCATCCCAAGGTCATTGCACAACACGCTTGAAGTCCCAAAAGGCAGCACACCAACCGGCGTCTGTGAAAACGCCGCCCCGTTGGCCACCTCGTTAATCGTGCCATCACCACCCGCCGACACTATCATGTCGTACGCCCTATTATGGACGGCGACGGCCTCTTTTGTCCTGGCCTCGGCGTCTCCGGTTTTTGTCGTAAAATATATATCAACGCTGAATCCGGCCGATTGAAACGTATCCATTGCCATCATCAGCCTGCTTGTCTTAAAAGTCCCCGACTTAGGGTTGACAATTATCAATGCCGATAAGCTCATCTAACTCCTTTGAGGCGAGTTGTATCCCGCCAAATTTATCAATCATAACCGGAGTGTGCCGGAGATACCTTATCAGGGCGTTGATATCTGCCCCTTTATCAATAAACAATACGCGGCCGCCTTTTGAGTCCCCTTCCTTTTTGATATGGGGAATCCTTACATAGCCCAGACCCCGGCTGCTTACGTATCCCGTCGTATAGCCGGGATTGTCAGAGATACAAAGCTCCGCGATTACGCCGCGGCCTGAGGCGGCCTTAGAGGCAAGCATGACGGCCTCAAGCACACGTGTCTCACGCAGCAGTCCCGCGGCCGCCACCTTGAACTGTGCAAGCGCCTCGTCCTCTATGCCAAACCGGCTTACCCTGATGCCGCCCGTGGATTCGGTGTCGAGCCTTTCTCCGGTGGCAGCGTCAACCAAGGCTGCGCCGCTTTCGTCTGCCCCCCCTTCGATTATATTCAGGGCGGCAGAGACCGTCGAGGCCCCGATGCCCGCGTGATTGAGCAGTGCGGCAACGGCGCCGCGCGCCGCCTCTCCGCTATTAATCCTGCATGTGCAAATCGGCAGGGCCGGTATCTTCTTAACTTCCACGCCGTCGATTCGCTCGATTGTCACAGTAATGCTGTCGGGCTCGCCGCGGCTGTGGTTTAACGCCCTGTGAATCAGCGCAATCGCCTTGTCGTCAACCAACTCTTCATTAATAATGCCCTCAGCCCCCGATATGTGTCGCCCACGGTGAGAGGCCCTCATGCGAATACTGTAAAGGGCGGGCAACGGGCAGCGCGCCGCCTTTGTTATGAATTCGTCAGGCATATCTCAACCCCAGCGCGGTGATTAATGATAAATCGTCTGCCTCCGCCCTACCCTGCGTGGTAAGGTAATTGCCGGTAAGAAGCCCGTCGGCGCCGGCCATAAATATAAACGAATTCAACTGGCCAAGGGTTTGAAGCCTGCCGCCGCATATCCTTATTTCCTTGCAGGGGAGGATGAATCTGTAAATGGCGATTATCTTTAGTGCCTCAAGCGGGTCAAGCGGCGGCCTTCTACCCATTTTCGTACCCTCAATCGGCGTAAGAAAATTAATTGGAACTGAATCGACATCAAGATCTCTTAATAAGAACGCCATATCGAGCCTGTCCGCCCATGTCTCGCCCATGCCAAAAATCCCGCCGCTGCAAAGCGAACACCCCGCCGCCTTAACCATCTCAATAGTCCTCAGCTTATCGGCAAAAGAATGAGTGGTGCAAACGTTCGGGAAAAACGCCGCGGAGGTCTCAATGTTATGATGATAGCGATTAAGGCCGGCCTCCATGAGGGCGGAAAGCTGTTCACCATTGATAAATCCAAGCGTGGCGCACGGTAAGAGCTTCGCTTCCTTAATGGTCGAAACCATAGCGGCGATCTTCCCGATGTCTCTATCAGAGACACCGCGTCCGCCTGTGACTACACAGAATCGTTTTGACTTATTTTTTCGGGCCTCGATGGCCGCCTTTTTGACAACAGCCTCCGGTTTGAGCGGGTATCTGCCGACGGGGGCGGCGCTTATTGATGACTGGGCACAAAAGGCGCAGTCCTCCGAACACCCGCCGGCTCTGGCGCTTACTATTGAGCAGAGGTCTATAGCGTCTCCCTTAAAGTGGTACCTTATGGAGTTGGCGGCTGCGAACAGGTCAAACAATGCCGAGTCCTCTGTGCTAACAAGCCATGTGGCCTCGTCTCTGCTTATCCTTCCGCCTTCGATAATCTTGTCGCGTACTGCACGTAAACTCATAGCCGTAAGTATAGCAATAAATTCATTCAAATTCTACAAATATTTTAAGCCGCAAGGGATTCTGTCAGATAACACAGCCCAGAAATAATTCTTGACAAATAATTCTATTTGTTTTATCATAATAACAACATCATGCTTTTATCATGACATCATAAAACATTTATCAAGGAGATTGCAGATGGCTGACGACAAACGTTACATCCAGGACCCCAAGAGCGGCTTGTTTGAGGGAAGCAGACCCGGCAACGGCAAGAAAAAGGTAAAACCAGCTTTTCTCCGAAAAAAAGCAGCGGCAAAGAAAGATGGCAAAAGGAAAGAGGTAAATCATGGAATGGAGTTCGCCACGCCTGTCAATTACAAAGGGGATCTCAATAAATACCATGAACAGAAGTTTGCAGAATCAAGAGCAGAACTTGCAAAAGGCGGTGTTACATACCCGGACAAAGATGTAGCAAAATATCAAGGCGATGGGTATTGGACAGGCCAGGCGTCGGAGTATAATCCAACAGGGCAACCGACTTCAACAGGAGACGAATACGAAGCTGTCCCCAACAGCGTTGCGATAAACAGAATTTTTTCATATCAAGACCTGAAGCAACCCATAAGAAACAATTTTGTTGTCATAGGAGATATGGGAAAAGATGATGGCAAAATCGAAATACGACCGGTAACAGATACAGGTATGTACGCATCTTATCAGGATAAAAACGGTGTATGGCAAAAATACCCAAGTCCTACTAACATAGTGGATCTCCACAAAGCTTCTATTGATACGAAAGGTTCTCTCGATAATTTTTGTGGCAAATCCGGCTGTGGAAGGGAACCAGTAATGATGAAAACCTGTGAGACGCCTGAGGAATGTGCAAAAGTACAAAAGGAAATGAAAGAGAGGATAAAAAAGTGGAGGGAGGAAAATGCGAAGAAGAAATAGAGAGCGATAGCAAATCGCCGTAGATGAGACCTTTAGCCTCACTATAGCTATCCCGTGGGGCTAAAGGTTTTTTATGTACTATTGATTATGTTTTATGGTACAATTGAATAAGGAGGAAATGACAATATGAACAGAACTATCAGCGTACCTTACTTATTCGTAGTTATCACATTTTATGTACTATTGCCTGTCTTAGAAATAGAGCAGTGTTATGGAGAAGATAAAACACTCAAAAACCATCTAATAAAAGAGTACACTTCACCAAAAGGAAATATAATCGTAAGACATTATGTAGATGGTTATGAAATTTGTCCTGATGGCGACATATGGCTTTACTCAAAAAAGAATCCATCAAAAAAGGCGCTCCTTTTTTCGTATGAGCGTGATGCGGATGTCCTTATTTCACCGGACGAGAAATGGCTTATTATTAATTATAGAGCAGGGACTACCGACACAGATGCCCTTTTATTCAAAAAAGTTAAGGACTTAGAATATGAAGAGATTGATTATCTGAATGACAAGGCGTGGGACTTATTCAGAAAGACACATAGGCAATATAAAATCCCTCAATTTGGTCATAGTTACGCAGAAGCAGTCTTATGGTCGAGCGACTCAAAATCAGTAATGATTGAAATCTACGGTCACGATGACCTGTCCCAAAAGAACCTTGAGCCGTGGTATTGCATATATGACTTAACGACAGGAAAGATGACCCTCGACTTCAACCGCGTATTTAACCGTGACACGTATCATCCAAACGGTAGAGCTAAGGGCAGGAAGCTATATCATTCTTAAATATGATAGAAGACAGAGAATAAATGATTAGATTAAGTAATGTGTCTTATGTATATATAGTCGTTACTATCTGTATTTTTTTACATATTGCAGGCATAAATCAGTGTTATGGAGATAATATAAAACCCAAAAAATATTTGAAAAAAGAATCAACATCACCAGAAGGAAATATAATCATCAGACATCTTGGAGAACATCCCGATGACTTTTATTGGGATATCTGGCTTTATTCAAGAAAGAACCCATCGAAGAAGGCGCTCCTTTTCTCTTATGAGCGTGATGCGGATGTGCTTATTTCATCTGACGAAAAATGGCTTGTTATTAATTATAGAGTTGGAACTACTGACACAGATGCCCTTTTATTCAAAAAAGTTAAGGACTTAGAATATGAAGAGATTGATTACCTGAATGACAAGGCGTGGAACTTATTCAGAAAGACACACAGAAAATATAAAATCCCTCAATTTGGTCACAGTTACGTGGAGGCAGTCCTATGGTCGAGCGACTCGAAATCTGTAATGCTTGAAATCTACGGTCACGACGACCTATCCCCAAAGAGACTTGAGCCGTGGTATTGCATCTACGACTTAACGGCAGGAAAGATGACCCTCGACTTCGACCGCGTGTTTAACCGCGACACGTATCATCCAAATGGAGAGGCCAGGGGCAGGAAGTTATATACGTACTAAAGGGTGATAGAGCCTCCTCATATTGGCCTTCAGCGCGTCTGCCCTGATTTTTTGGCTGGCCATTGTTAAAATAATCCCGCGTTATGTTAGAATAGTCCTCTTTTGGTATCTCAGTGAATTATGGCATCATACATTAAAGACGAAATAAAGGCAGGCGTTGTAGTGGTAACGACGCTTCTGGTTATCAGCGTTTTCGTAATTCTGGTAGGCGGCGGGCTATTCAGGGGCAAATACGATATCTACTATGTCAAACTCAAGGACGTTGCCGGCATTGACGTAGGCTCTCAGGTTAGATTAGGAGGTATGAGGGTCGGCAAGATAACAAATATAATAATTCCAGATACAGCAAAAGACCCCTTGACTATAGTCCTTGGTATCAACAAGGGCACAAAATTCTACAAGGGAACGAAGGCGATGATATCTCAGATAGGTTTTGTTGGGGAAATCTACATGGGGCTATCGCTTGGCGACATTGCCGAATCAAAGATAGAACCCGGCTCTACAATACCGTCCGAAGAGACCGTAGGGTTTGGGGATTTACTGATAAAACTGGCCAAGGCAACGGAATCCCTTAATAAGCTGCTGAAAGACGTTGATGCCATGTTCGGCAAACAGAATCAAAAACAAGTCGAAGACCTGCTTGCCAACACAAACAAGGCCGTCATTACCGTTAATGCTGAAATCCAGAATGTCTCCCATTCATTGACTAAGACATTTGCGAAGATGGACGGCGTCCTGAAAGAACTAAACGAGTTACTAAAAGACAATAAGGGCGAAGTTGCAACTCTGTTAAAAACAGTAACACAAGAAGTCCGCAAAATTGGAACCTTGGTTGAGGCTTTCGAAAAGATCGCTGGTTCGTTGACGAAGACATCCAATTCTGTAAATAACCTAGTAGATGACCAATCGCAAAACCTGACCGAGGTTATGAAAAACATAACCACGACATTAGAAGACCTGCAGGGTGCCTTGCAGGAAATCAAGAGCAAGCCATGGAGCTTTTTATATAAGGAAAAGGAAAATGAAAACGAATAACAAAATATCTGCTCTTCTGATCCTTTCGGCCGTCATTGCCATAACGGCAGTTTCGTGCGGGACGATGCCGAATACAAAGATTTACAGCCTTGATATACAATACGACATAACCAGGAGCGAGCTCAAGCCGGATATTCCCATAGTCATCGTGGTCGATTCGCCTCGTTATCTATCGCAACCCTTTGTGGCCGTGAGGTCGAACCCCTATACGTTAACGATTCTGAAATACTCAAAATGGCAGTCCCCTCCGTCAAACATGGTTGCCGAGGAGCTGAAAAAGGCGTTATATTCGATAGGGTTT
>JADFXO010000060.1 GCA_015233485.1 Nitrospirota bacterium | reverse complement strand
TCCGCAGCGTAGCACAGAAAATGAGAGAGCTTATGCTTAACATTCGCTTGGTCTTCGACTACTTACGTATGTCAAAAAACTCTGCTTCTACGGCACTTGCCTGATGGAGAACAAATTTACCGTGGTACCGTAGGAACCTCTGTTTGACACATACTATCAGATAGTGCTATATTACCATAGGTTGCCTGCTTTACATAATACTGGTCAAAAGGTTGCCTGCAGGTTGCCTGCAGCCTTGGGATTTTCAGGGTTAAATATTGATTGCCATTGCCTGGCATGGAGGAATGCGGATGAGGACATTATGTAAATACATTGTAATGCTTGTATTGTGGCCGGTGATGGTTTTGAGTGGCGTCTCGTACGCGGCGGATGATTCAAGCAAACCGGTAGCCGGTGTTACCGTAACACAGCAGGCCCCGGTTTCCGTTGTAACCACAGATGAAATGAAAAAAAGTGAGGCGTTGCTGCCGGCGCGAACTGCCCAAAAGAGGTTAATACCTTTGAGGCGCCGCAAAGGAAACGCCACATCAACTGCGGCTCCGATTGCGAGCCAATTTCTGTCAGCGGTCAAATCTCCTGAGCCGAGCGCACCCCAATCCTCAATAGAAGCGCCAACCCTGTTAGCCAGCTTTACGGGCATGGACCTTAACGGCAATCCCGGTAAGGCTGTTCCACCTGACACGATGGGCGCGGCCGGTCCTGTCTATCTTATGAGCATCTTAAACGGCGGGGTTGCCTTTTTCAATAAAAGCACCGGCGCTATGACGAACCCTATAAACGACACCGCCTTTTGGTCATCACTTGGCACGAAATCAGGACAGCCGGCTGACGGCGTTTTTGACACTAAGGTCATATATGACCAGTACCTTGGACGCTTCATCGCCGTGGAACTCAGCCAGGGAACCTCTTCCACAAATTCTTATGTCTTAGTCGGAATATCCTCGACAAGCGACCCAAACGGCACATGGACATTGCACGCGATTCGCGCCGATTTAGATAACGGCTCTACTCAAACGACAAACTGGGCGGATTTTCCTGCTGTCGGCATGGACTCGGCCAATCTCTATGTCTCCGTAAATATGTTTGATTCCAGTGAAAATTTTAAGTATGTAAAGGCATACTCAATTCCTAAGACACAGCTCATGTCAACTGCCTCAACAATTACCTATACGGAGTTCATCAACAATAACACTGACGATTTCACGCTCCAGCCGTGCGTTGCCTATGGAAGCGGGCAGCAGATATATTTCATCGGCGAGGATTATGCAGGTGGCGGCAACCACAACGGTGACTCTCCAGTCCGGCAAACCCAGGCTGCGGCGGCCACCCCGAGTTATTTAAAATTATGGACGATTTCAAACAACTCATGGACACTGCTAGGGGATATACTCGTGCAGAGTTATCCTGTTGTCGATTCGTTGCCCGGTGCTCCTCAGAATGGGTCAACCAAAACGATAGATACAAATGATACGAGGATGCTCAACGCCGTATGCAGAGGCGGCTATCTGTGGGCGACGCATACGGTTACGGACTCCACCGGCGCGAAGACCGAAGTGGCATGGTATCAAATAAACCCGTCATTGGCATCAAAGACGTTGGCCTCAGCCGGAAGCCCTGTTCAGGAGGGAAGGGTAAGCGATACGAGCTTGTTCTATTACTTTCCCTCAATAGCGGTTAATGCTAACGGAGACGCGGCAATTGGCTTTACCGGCTCATCAAGCGGCACATACGCCGGGGGATATTATACGGCAAGGATGAGCACAGATACCCGCGGCACTACGCAGACCGTGGGACAGTTAGTGGCCGGAGCGGCGCCTTATTATCTCACCTATGGCGGTACCGACAACCGCTGGGGAGATTACAGCGCAACATGCGTTGACCCTTCGGACGACGTGACCTTCTGGACCCTTCAGGAATACGCAAAGGGCAGCGCCAACTGGGGCACATGGTGGGGGTCTTTTAAGACCACAGGCTCATCATTATCGGACTATAATGTTGCCTCCGCGGCTATTGGCGCAATCTATAGCCAATATACTTCTTTTTTTGGGACAACATCTGGAAGCGTACTTACGTTAACATCGGGTTCAGCCACATATTATGTCCAATGGTATACCAATGGTGGCGCCCTTGTGGCATGGACAGATGGAACAATGTATGCTTACTACAAGGGTTCATGGTACGCCTTCGGGATAGGCTGGCAATCATTAGGCAAGGCGGCTATGAAGATTACGTCAATCTATAACCAATATACCTCGTTTTTTGGGAAACCATCCGGAGGCATAGCTATTGGAACATCCGGGTCGGTACCGTACTATGTCCAATGGTATACCAATGGTGGCGCCATTGTAGCATGGTCAGACGGGACTATGTATTCTTATTTAAACGGCACATGGTACGCCTTCGGGGTAAGCTGGCAATAAAGGACTGAAATCCTCAAACATAGAAGGGGTGTCTTGTTCTGGAGAAGAGGTGTCTTATCCTGGCGACCGTCAGAATAATGTGCAGCCCTGCTCTTTGAATTCCTCAATTTTTATCAGTAGATCATCCTCTGTGCAATTCAAATGTACTGCCAAACATTTTAGACAAAAGACGTGCTTCACGCCTCTGCCAAGGAGTTTTTTGTTCAACGCGAAATGGTCTTTCGGCAGCGCGCAATTGCACAAATGGCATACTGCTTTCATATTCGTTGGCAGATGTTTTTCAGTGCTATATCTGGAATATCCTTGCCGCGATATTCGGTGTCTATAATGCCGAGCTGGGTCTTTATTGCCCTTCTCATAGCCTTCGCCGGTTGCAGGCAGTATTGATTGAACTGCTGTGAGTCAATATTTTCTGATTTTCTAATATGTGGAAACAGTAGTTTCATAAACCCTGTGCAAATCTTTTTTATCGCCTCAGTATCTCTCGTATCGGCGTTCGTTGGGACATCCAGCACCTCATCCACAATTGCCCTATAAATTAATTCATCTCTGAACATATGCAGGATTTCAGAGAAATATTCTACGTTGAGCGCCCAGCCGTTTACTTTCAGGTCTTCCTTCATCCGGGGAATTTCCCATCCTTTAATAAACCCGTGGAACCTATCAATTAACGCGGATTCGTGGAAGACCTCAGGCAGATTCGTAAACATATTGACGTTTACATTCATACGCTGCTCATCAATGTTCCCAAGTAATATCACGCCCGCGTCCCCTATTCCCCTGTAGTCGCCTACCCTATACTCGCCGCTTTCCATGTATCCCTTTAGCACGCCCTGCATTTCGTTCTTATCGGGGAATGTTATGCTCTGCACCTCGTCCAATGCTACATAGTCGTAGTGTGACGCCAGTCCGGTTGCCTTTTTACTTATATCGTAAAACATTTTAGCCCTTGAGATACTGCCGCCGCTGACGAGCCAGCCATATTTGCTGAGCTGCGAAAATAGATAGGACTTCCCCGTTCCCTTTGGCGCCAGTTCGATCAGATTCAATCTTTTTTCAATAAAGGGCAGCAATCTGCTGATTATGGTGAGCTTTTGTGAGGCGCTGCTATAGCCTGCCGGATTGTAATCTATCGCGCTGAGTATTATGTCTATCCACTCAGCAAGTGTAAACTCTGCCCGTGCTCCAATGTAGTAGTCCATATCTATGGTATAGGGACAAAATGGTTTGAAATCAACCATTTTTATTACAGTCTCATCGCGGGAGCCGTGATTTGCGCAGGCCAGCTCCATCACACCCCATACCTCGTTCGGTGAAAATAAATAATCCTTGTTCAACTCTACGGTGTCCCAGTCGGCAACGGCCTCTCCCTTTTTCTTAGGCACTGCAAAATCAGGCAGACTAAAGAACGCCGTCCGGCTCGCAATATCTATCTCAACCTTTACCTTGGCAAGAAACCTGACGGCCTGATAATTTCTTGCCATCTCAAACTTCAACTGTTCCCACTGCTCTTTTTTCGGTATAACCTTCTTGACGTAAGCGGAGACCTCTTCTTTGTCTATAACTCCGTTGTCATCGGCGAATTTCATAATAATCCAGTCTCTCATAAAAGAAGGCAGGCTCAACACAGAAAAAAACTTACCCTGCTCAGGGGACTTATAAACCAGCATGTCTGCGAAATATTTTTTTAACTTATCTGTATTTTGTTCTATCGCCATATTATCCTCTCACTATATATCAAGCTTCGATGTGATGCCCTTTTGTATTTTATATTGAATAGACCCTAATAGCCTGCCTTTGTGTAAAAGTTTGGCCTTGTAATCGGTTATATTCCTGTCCACTTCCGGTTCAAAATACCAGCAGTCAATGTCCCTGACGCAGAGATATATTTTGCTTCCAACCTCTGCCTGTAACCTATCGAAATCCCTGTCAATCTGAAATTTAATTCTAACTTTTTGCCCGGCCCTCAGCTTGATTTCAGGTGTTAGTACAGTAATAGCTAAGCCCGCGTCAAACGGTCTTTTCGATAATTCTATAACTGGAACCAGCACCTCCTCCAGAGACGCCCCGCCGTGGATTTCCCCGGTAACATTGCCTTGTATGCTGAACCTGTCATAATCCGCGAAGACATGATATTGATCTTTATCCACGCAACCGCTGATATCTCCGCCGTAGTCATTTTGATTATCTTCACAGTAGCGCCCGTGTCTTAGAACCACAGCGCCTTCCTTTGCTTTATGCGTATGTGTCAGTGCTATGACAGCCAATCTGCTTGCCCCGTGGTCGGCAGTGATTATTACTTTTTCATATTCCTGCAGCTTTTCGACTGCCTGTCTTAATGCCTTTTCGATCAGCGTGAATTCCTTTATTATATATTCTGGATATTCTCCTTTGTGTTTAAGTTCGTCTAATTCGCGAAAGGCAAGACTTGACCGTCCCTGTAAATAATCTTTATTGAATTCCGTAATGGTTGGAATATTCGCATAACCGATTCCGATTTTATAGTAAACACCCTGGTGACGCTCCCTAAGCATGAAGCTGATTAGGCTTAAATACTCAATTCCAAGTGCGTCTATCCAAATTATTAGGGTGCCTTGACCTTTATCATAAGCGTCGTCAATGAGCTTATTTCTTGAGCATAGCTCCCACCAGAGACCCTTTGACGCCGCATACTCCCTGACTTTATCAATAAATTCGCTGTTTACTGTATTCGTAATTTTTTGCCGTTTATATTGCTCAAAGTAGTTCGTATATTTTTCACTCTCAAAGACATATGGTTCAATATATGCCCTCAGACATGGGTCAACGGCCTCTAATAGGCCCATAACCTTTTCAGTTAATCCCTCGTTCTCTAACGTCCTGATCGTTTCGCATCTCTCTTGATGTGCAATCAGTAAGATATTGCAGTCTCTGAACTGGTTTAATTTTACTAATATCATCCCAAAAAGACGGCGGTAACATTTCAGTTGAAAGATACTTCAAGTATTCCTTGCGTTGCCGATAAAACTCTTCATATCGGTTATCTTTAGTATCTATCTTGCAAATTAAGCCGATAATATTTTCTATAAGAGTGTTTGAGGTGCAGCCCTTGTCTACTAATACCATACGCAGGTACCCATCAGTAGATTCCAGCTTTGACCATAACCATATAGCCCATTTCTCAAATCCGGTACAGCCGCCCCACTTCTCAAACAAATACTTGGCATTATATTTTGTAATATTAAATAAACTGGCAAAGACGCCGTTTAATGTCCCGTCGGATTTCATCCTTTTAAGCAGTTCTTTCCACTGCCATTTATCGCCCATCGACTCAGTTACTATTTCACTAATACCATAGTGATATTTCAACACGTCAAAGTCGTTAATCAATACCGTTACTTTATCAGTGCTAATAATATCTTTATAGAGCACCACATTATTGACGCGCAGCACTATGGGCTTGTCGGGATTTTCCTCCCAATAACTATAATACCTTTTGAATCCTGTTATGTTATAGCCCTTCAAGTCAACATTCACATCACTTGGGGCGATGGTGAGGGAGTAATCGTCATCCTCTGCGGTTTCAAGGAATAATATCTTTATGTCATACCGCTGGTCCCTCTTGATGAACTCTGAAAGCACAGTTTTCATTCGATACATTGGGATAAACAAGACACTCTGTTCGTTGTCAAATTCAAGGTTGATTATTCTGGACAAGATGTCGTTGATCTTTACATTGTTTATACGCAAGTATTCGGATAGAGGGATTAACAATGTGTTTTCTCTTATTTTCTTCAAATCGCCAATCAGCCTGTTAATATTAGGAATTAAATCATCCCCGCCGCAGAAGTCTGAGAGCCGCAAGGATTTCTGGCAAATATCAGTCAGCCATGATTTCACCGTAATCCACATATCGAGGTTGTCAACATTGATAAAACGAATCGGGACAGTCCGTTTTAAATCGCTGTTTACATGCTCCTTAAATTCATCAAGTGTGGTGAAGTTCATGGTTATGACTTACTTGATTTCATGATGCGAATTCCAACGAGGGGTTCGTTTTTTATAAGTTCCTTCAGGTATTCTTTAGCCTTTTCTGGTGTTAGATTGTCTATTTCGTCGAATACCTTTTTGTAGTAGCCGTCCTTGTATTTTTCATTTCCTATTTTTTCAATTTTATCTGTAAATTTATCTCTATCATAATACCAGTTATAGATATTTGGAGATTCACTTTGCAGGATATTCTTTAAATCTTCGATGTCTGACTCTGTAAAAATCTCTGCATATCCACCGGATATAAACTTCTTAAATGTCTTATTACATAAGTCAATATCGTTCAGTTTAGCAATATTTTGGTTTTGTTTTAAGAACTTTATCGCGTTGTCTATATATTTCCTGTCTGATGTGGTCAATGTCTTGTTGATAATACCAAACACATTCGCCGCCTCTTGTAGTTCGTTGCTAAATAAGCACAATACTGGTATCCTCTTGCTCTCAGACCATTTCCTTGGTGTTTCAGTACCTGTTAACTCTTTCCACTTATCCAGTAGTAATTTAAAGCTTTTATTTTTTTGAAGCTCATAATGGCATTGTTTTAATTCTTGAAGATATTGCTCCAGTGATTTTTCAATAGAATTTGATTCCATTTTTTTGAAGATATGGACACACTCCTCGTCCGAGAGCGGTTCGTTTAGGACATCCGGCAGCTTGTCGCTAAAGATTTGATATTGATTATCATAAAGTTGATTCAAGGCTTCTGCGTGTTGCTCCAGTTCATTTGTAAGCGTGGTTTTGTTAGTATTTTTCAAGCTGTCTACCTTATAAATATCGATTAAATAAACGAAAAGCTGGTTAATTGCTTTACAGCTGTCTTTAAAAAAATCAAAAGGCATTTTAAACGCGCTCATTTTTGCTTTAATTTTATGTGCTGTAGCTTCCAAATCAGATACAGGGCTGGTCAAAATCCTGTTTATTGCATCGATTAGTCTGTAATCCTCATAGACCTCGTCAATCTTATTATCAATGTCGCTTTTATCCCAGAGCCATGACGCGTCGGCAGATAATTTCGCTTTAAGATCGCCTATATAGCCCATATTGCCAATCCCTAATTTGTCCGCAATCGTCTTAATCTCCGCTTTTTGCCGCCCGATATAAATATCCATGCCGATCTTCATATTATCTGCGGTTACCACTTGTATCAGATTGTCCTTAATCCCAGCATTCTTTTGATAAAGCCGAGCGATTTCCTCGGCAATTTTTGTATTATCATGTCCATCGTTCTTTTTAGAAGAAACAAACTCACAAAGCAGATCGACTATTTGTATTATCGCGTCTTTTAACCCTAAGGCATACCTTTCTTCCATATAGTCTCTTATCGCCCACAGAGGGAAATTTATTTTAGATATACGCATATTCAAGCCATGTGAGATGTCTTGGATAGAGTTTCTTCCTATTATATTAAAAACATCTGCCGTAACGCTGCAAAATATTTCGTGCTCTGGGGTCATTCTAACAATACGTAAATTACTGTTCTTAGATATTCCTTTGACAAGATTAAAGATCATATCTGCCAAACCATCATGTGTCAGTGGAACTGTGTTTGTCTCATCATTTCTGTAATACTTGGTGTCTGCGTATTCCTTAAGTAAAAAACCCAAAAGAAACACCGACCCAACGCAGCTCATTAACCCAAATGGTCTTGCCTGCATAGTACTCCAAATATTTGTTATCTCCACAGAGTTGGTTTTATCGAATTCAGCCTTAATTAACTCTTCGATGGCTGTCTTCATTTGAGAGACTGAATGAGATGGATTTGTTTTCTCGTAGTTGTGGCTGTGCCACAGGGTTGCCTCTTTAAGTTTATTCTTGATAGCATCGAGGTATTTATAATTTGAAGAAATTTCCTTTTTGTCCATACCCATTATGGCTGTTATTTCCTTATAACCATCTTCTGCAAATAATTTATCCATATCCGTAACTGTCTCAAGCCCATTTGGATATAACTTTTTGTTGATCTCTTTAATCTTCTCTCTAAAATTAGCTGTGCCTTTTATCTGAACCGGCATCTCTCCTTTAGTATATAGTGAAACAGTTGTTACGTCTAACTTTTGTATCCACTCGGCAATGACTCCATTAGCGTTAGCATCATATAGTTTCACCTGATGATGGTCTTTCTTAGAAAAATATTCCGCCCTTGCTTTTAAATCAATGTAATTATTATAGCTCTGCTGCCCTAAGGGCTGTGACGACATGTCAGCGATAACGATGTCGCCTTTGTACTCTTGCAGCAATTGACTGATAATATCATGATTTTTTGATGAGTCCTCATCATTTTTTGCGTATAAGACAATGATAAGGAGCTTGTTTGGCGGTAATTTTCCGGCCAAGTCGTAAAGTTTCTTCCTAATATCTGTATTTGTGGCAGTCACGGTAACGCAACGTGTCTTTAAGTATCCTGAAAAATCATAGCGGCTATTTATGCCACAATCCCTAACAATCCTTTCAAACGGGATGTCTTTTAATATCTTCTCCCTTATCCGGTCAAGCTCTTCCTTATCTATGGTACTGGTTTGAGTAACGTATAAAATATCGTTTCTTTCAGGGATACTTCCCAAGACACCCTTTTTAACAAACTTATCCATAATAATACGCAGCTTGTCATGTATGGCTGTTCCCTCAAAGGCCGCTGATATATAATAAATTGTAGGCCTGAGTAAATTAGAGAGGGCGCTTCCAATGCCTCCGCCTCTTTTTTGCTGCATCGCGTATAAGAGGAGCATAGTTTTTAACACCCTTTTATCGTCTTCGTCGTCGCATTGATTTTCATAGGTAGAATAGTGGCTAATGGTATTTCTGGTAGTTTCGTCGAGGTCTGGATTGTCGAGATGAAAAAAATAATCCCAGATATAATCAGTGGTTAGATACTGCCAATCATCTATTGAGTGATTTTCAATGTACCAGCGGAAGTTACGCTTGCTCTCTGCGCCTTGCCCTGTCTCACCGCACAGGAACTGAAACATAGTTCGTTGGTTAGAGCTGATAGTTGCAGAGATTACCTTTAGCATATACGCGGCATACGGGTGAATAGGTAATATTGCCCTTAATTCCTCCCTTTTAATATCATGTATCATACTTGTGGGAATAATTCTTTGCACCCTTGTCCATAAATCCAGAACTATGTTATTCCACTCATCAGTAAGCTCAGGTGCGGCTTGTATCGCATTACCCATGAGCATAAATGCTGTCGTATCGGGCATTTCTATTGTCCGAAGTTTAAAACGCGCCTCAATCTTTTTTCTTGAGTCAGCGGCAGGTATAACCTGAGAATGTGTTAAGTGTGTTATCAGCAAAAAATAAAACGGAATAGTAAACGATGCCTGTGCCAACTCCTGAAGGCCGGTCAGGGCGTTTTGATTATTCTTAAAGAACTCGGTAAATTCATCCCAAATAAACACAATCGCGTGGAGCTTGTTTCCTTCAATGATGTCTTTTATCCAGGCAATGACATCGTCGGGGTCTTGTGAAAAATTAAAGCCTGAAATATCGGCGACCTCAATTATTCTATCTAATAAATCAAGTTCGCCATCGATATCCAGCTCTTTGAGGTCTTTTATAACTGCCTCTGGGCCAGAGTATTCGGTAAATTTTTCTTTATGCAGGTTGAACGCACCGGTAAAATTAAACGGGGAATCGGGGTTAGTAAGTCTGTCTAGTATATTGGCGAAAAGACTTTTACCTCCCAAATATTGATAGCCCTTATTTTTCAGCGCCTGCTTTATGGATTCTTGTATGGCGCCGAACAGCTTGTTATCACCGGTAATACCTGATGACGTCGATCTGTGGACGACTAATATAGTGCCCTTATGTTTCAGGCTTGTGAGGCGGTTAGAGATAGTTTGGCCAATTCCCTGTTTTTGAAAATACTCGTTTACATCCCCTATATCGTCCTCTAATATATGCTTAATAGCAAACGAAGCATAGGTTTTACCAGTGCCGTAAGCGCCGGAAATCCATAGAGAGCGCCTACTTTGAGTAGATGCCATCTCTAGTGAGCCAGCGAGGTCGCTTAATATATCTTTAAAAGTATCGTGCGGCACAAATGCCTTCCAATGATCGGGATACTTGGTGTCCAGATTCTTGCTGAACACAGGGAAAAAATGCTTATCCACTGAAATATAATCTTTATATAACCTTGCCATCTATAGTATATCCCCCAGCGTCATAATAATTTAAGGACATCAAGTGATGTCTGTTCTTTTCTTAGGTTTATGTTGTCCAGGTCCTTATTGAAAGCCGCGCCTATGAAGTCAGGATAATCGATAGCGAGGCCCTGAACTATTTGTTTTAATGTATCTTTTCCTATGCCAAAAATCTGAGCAGGACTAATCCCCACACGTTCACCGTTATCATTTAAAAGCTCCGTCAGTGTAAAACTGTAATAACCATCGCTCACCTCGGCAAATTTATACAGGCTGTATAAAATAACGACAGGGTCAGGCTCTCTCCACGCGGTGCGCGTAACTGCCATAATCGCCTTTCCCTTCAATTCATATACACCCGCGCCAAGCTCAATACCGATTGGTGAGGTCTTGAATGTCTCTTTTAATGACATAACGGCATTTTCCCTTGTTGAGATCGAATGGCTTTCACCGAGCATTGTTATAATATCAACAATTTTATATTCAACACCAAAATCGATGTTTTGAACATACCATTTGACTATTGTTGAGCTATAGACAAGATTGTTAAAAATAATCGCCCAAACACGAATATCCTTTGCGCCGAAACGAGCAATCTCAGAACCTAAGGGAGTTATCGAATTGCTGGAAGTAATGCCAGCCTCTTTCATCCACACCTTAAATCCGTCAAACTGATATTTCCCCAACTTGCCACAACTCCAGAATTTATCATTTCCAAGTTCAACAAAATATTCCAGCCACTCTTTGCGAAAACCAAAATGCTGATACCTGTTAATCCCCTTTAAGATCATATTTTTCCCCCCAGCCGTTACATGTAACGATTTCGCAGCCAGACATCCCTTCGTCTTATCAAGACAACTTTCGCAATGTCTGCAAGTATCTTGTATTGTAACTCTATCCGCATCTATTTTCAACGCGCCAAATCTACATTCAACCATGCAAACTTTGCAACGCACACAGTAAGCAGCCTTATTGTACACATTTTTGAATAAATAAATAAAGCGAATAGAGTCTTTCGTAATTAAATGATTTTCGATTGATACCTTCAGTCCGTCATTTATCTCTTCAACTTTAAATCTATAGAGATTGTTTTTGTATTTTATTGAGTACTCATTCTTTCCTTCTGAAACAACATCGCCTATGGCTTTAATCCATTCCATCCAATCAACGTGTTTTCCATTAATGTACATTATCAACGTTTTACCGTCGTATTGTTCGACTACCCTATTGCCGCCAGCGTTTAAATCCCTGCCGGCAACCCGCCCTTTCCATCCGCCCGTATTTAGGTATTTTTTTCTCTCGGCACTCACTGAAAACTTCTGTTTTGCGTTGTTGTCGATAATTTCAATGAATGGATACGTATAGTCATGGTAAACACTGTTTGCAATATATTCCCACCAGGATGACGCCATAGGACACATCGAACACCCAACTCTGATTGCCCCATATCTGTAGGCATTGTTCAATAACAGGTCATGTTCCAAGATGTACAGGTATAGCTCAGCGGTATTCCATTCCAACAAAGGACTACAGTTTACCTGCGTTAAATGTTTATTGCCGTCTGATATGATGGAATACGAGGCGCGGGCGGTGCTTTCCTCCGCGCGCACGCCGTCAAACACGAGGGTCTTTAAGTCAGCCTTGCCAATAAGCTTCCGTAGCAGCAGTATCGCGGGGGCGGATTTATGCACACTGCAGCACCAGCGCTGCGTCCTGCTTGGCGGGCCAAACAACTCCCATGAGTCTTTGGCGGCCATGTGCGATCTTGATGTATGAAACTCAAGAGTTGCCCAGCGTTTTTGAGCCTTCTCAACGGCCTCATAGGTGTCCGAGACTTCCATCGTAGTATCGCTGAACACTACCTTAAATTCATTATGCGGCAACGCCCTCTGTACCAAATCGAGCAGTACAAGGGAATCCTTGCCTCCGCTGAAAGCAACATAAAATACGTCTATATTTTTCGCTTTATACTCTTTGAAAATCCTGTATATAGTTTCAAGTGTGCTTTGTACAACTCCGTTGAGCAGGGGTTTATTTTTGTTTATCATGGCGGGGACGTCAACGGGCTGAAGCTCTAAACCTTTCTCATATATTTTGACATCGGGGGCAGTATATAATCCTCCGGTATTTGCCTCAGCAACAAGCCGCCCTTGGTAGATGTACCGCCTTGTTTCAGCCCATAACAGAGGTTTGTCTGTCTTGGGATAGCTCCAGTATTTATTAAATCCCAACAGCTCTAACTCTTCGTAGAACACGGGACGCAGCTGCCTCGTAATCCCCAACATTCTGGTCGTAAGCAGATATCCGCCCGTCTCAGCGTCCCATTCGTAGTTATACATCCCCGCCTCTCCCATAGTGAACATTCGGCATCCCTTCGGTTAACATATCAAGATATTACCATTTTCGTCTGTCCTGATAATACCTTTTTCAAAAAGAAACTCTGGCAACGTTTTTCCTATCAATTCCTGTCTTTTAAGGTGTTTCGTAATTTCATTTACATCCTTAAAAGGGATTGCCTCAGATTCTGTTTGTAATTCATGGTGTAGTATATCCTCATACGTATCGAATCCTCTATCGGCTTCCACAATAATACGCGACATCTTGCGCCAGTCTTTCGCTCCAAAATCGATAACTTTTAACCCAGTACTGTATTCTTTTATAATAGACTTAAGGAGAAATACGTTCCAACTTAATCCTATCTCTGGATAATTTATAAAATCATCGATTTTTTTTAATACAACATAACCTTTGCCGTGCATATATCTAATCGTCGCGTTTTCGATTCGAGATATAGTGTCTGATGAAATATTCACAAGACTTTTTTTCGCGCAAGAGTCACGGTCTATTTGCAGGTATTCATCGCTGATTTCATCGAGAAATGCCTCAAAATTCGGGATCTGAATGCCCATTTCATCAGAGTAATCAAAAAGTTCTGATATTTTAAATGTCTCATACTCACTTATAAAATCAATGAGTAGCTGATGCTTATTAGGTATCTCTATTCCCTTTTTGCTGATAATAGAACGTCCGAAATTGAACTCGTCGCCTATCATAAATTTTAAAACTCCAAACATAGACAGATAGCTGTATATATTATTTTTGCTTAAAAAGTCGACTTCCTTATCACAAAACACTTCGAATATCTTCTGAGCTGAGACCGCTGTATCCAACATATTTTGCTCGACGATAGCCATACATCTTTCCTTGTCAGCTTGATTGATTAAAAGAAAACTTGAATGCAGATATTGTCCCGACTCCCACCTAATTATATTCGTATTAGTAGAGATAGCCATGTGTAAGACTATATCCGTAATACCTCTGAATTCTTCCCGAAGCTCATTTTTAGAGACAACCCGTTCTTTTCCCCTTATAAACTCTTCGATAGCGGTCCGTATGTTCAATTTGCTGTATTTATCACGGTGTAACACATCCCTGCGAAAGAGGAATTCCTCTGTATAGTTATACTTCAAAACCCCATGCAGAAAGTGTTTGTTTGTAATATTAGTATTCTCTAACAGGTCATTTCTAAACTGCTCGAATAGTTCGCTATATAGTATTATTTCTTTGTCTGACATAAGAATATAATCATGAATCTTTTGTAATAATTCAGGTTGTATATTAATTCTATCCGGTAAAATATATTTACCTCTGCCGCATAATACAGTATTATCAATGATCCTCACACAAATAGCTCTGTCGTCATTCGGAAGTATGACATCTCTGAATAATTCGCTTACGTATCTTCTGAATCGTTTCATTTCAAAGTCATCAAACAGTTTAATGCCGTCTGGGTAATACTTTTCAATAACAATAGGATATATATTGGTATTCTGAATGGTTTTTCTTAGAAATATACCAGCTTGTGAGTTATACCAGCTTAAAACATAATTTTTTAGACTGTTAAATGCCTCATCCGGCAGATTAAATTTATTTGTAATAGAAGTGATAAGCACTTCTAACTCCGAACTGTTTAGTGTATCGGGTAATTCCTTAAGCGAATCTTCAAATTGCTGGTAATCGAACTTATCGCCAATCAAGAAACCATTTAACGCATCAGACCAACGCGCTTTGATGGCTTTAGTCTTTTTAAGGCAGTGAACAAATATATCACTTAAATCTTCATAAGATTCCTTGATATGGTCAAAAGACACATAGCCTGTTTGTTTGCAAATAGTATTTAAGAAATCATCGGGATTATACTTTAAATATTTATCAAAGCTGTTTAGATATTTAGATTCTATCTGACGTACTCTTTCACGGGTGAGGCCGTAATCAATTCCGATTTTTTCAAGCGTAGAGCCTTTAGCACGACTGTTCAGTATTTCTTTATGTTTATCTATTTTAAAAGCCTTAGCGAGTTTGATCATTAATGTATTTGAGGAATTACCGCGAACAATGTATGCCTTGGCATTTTCCTCTAATGCGTACTCATTTGCCGCGTCTTGTGCCATTTTTAATGCTTTATCATGCCCAAACTCTGGTACATTGTTAATGTAAACATCCCTCTGTATTTTGGCAGACTCTCTCCTTATTTCCCTTTCATGTCTTGCCTCTTCCTCATGGTTTTTTTGACTTGTACGTTCACCTTCTTCTTTATTTTTCATCATTTTTTTCCTCATACAATAGATTATGTTTTAACCTATTAGG
>JADFXO010000005.1 GCA_015233485.1 Nitrospirota bacterium | reverse complement strand
AATCAGGCAGAATCACAAATCGGCTGTTATTGCTTACCAGCTTCAGATTGTCATACTGATACCGATAATCCCAACCTATCCACTCGTCTCGTGCTTTGCATTTCCATGCCGCAGCTGAAAAACTTAAAAGTGCTACCCACTCTTCACGCCATAGCACTACACTACTGTCGATTCATAATTGTCCAGAATTATTTGATTTGCCCTGTCCCTCCTTGGTTTTAAGGCCAGAATAAATCCAACGTGATTCTTTCCGCCGCTCAAATACTTGTGCGCCCGCCTAATTGAGCCTTTCCCCCACCACAATCAGGCTTCCGCCATATTTCAGCGATACCCTGTTCAGTAATTTACACTCCAAATGAAGTATTTTATCAAGCATACGGTTTACAGCGGGGTTTATCTTATATCTATACGCAACATCGGCCTTAGAGACACGCCCAGTGTCTTTATCTATATATTTCCTAAGATACAAAAGAGGCAGTATAGAGGCAAAGAAAGCGGTGGCTTTCAATATCTTAAAACCGTTACGTCTAAGAAGTTGCACTACTTGATCGAGTTCATACCTTTTCTTATGGGATACAAGGGCGTCATGTTTGCTCCAAAGCCACATGTGAGCCGGCACGGTTATAACAATTCTCCCCTGTGGGGTTAACATTTCGCAGGCCTTTTTTACAGAGAGTTCGGCGTCGTCTATATGTTCCAGGACATCGAACATAAAGACCGCGTCGAAATGCCCGACAAAGGGCGATTTTGTGAGGTCAAACTGGTATCTGTTCATGATTCCTTTGTCGTCGCTGTAGTTGAAACTGTCTGAATTGAGATCTCCAATTGAGATATCCTTATAACCTTCGGCAATCAAATGCCTCGTGATATAACCTGTTGCGGCTCCTATTTCTATTATCTTGCCGCTTTGTTTAATATACATATCACAGATTGTTTTTATGAAATCCTTTCTTGCTATAAACCAGAAGTGCTTGTCCTCATTCTTAGAGTAGTATTCATTAAGTGTTTCGTCTATGCCGCCGCCGGTTGCGGATGGTAAAACAGGGTGAAATGAAAGCAGCCCGCCAGACAATGATATCTCATGGCCGCAATCACTACAAAGGAGCCTTGTTGTGCGGCCTCCCTCGTTTTTTACTTCTGTCATCGTGTAATTACATCTTGTGCATCTAATCAAGTTACTTTCTCCTTCTTGCCCGGCTATATGGCGGCGAGCGCCGCTATCATGAGCTGCCGTTATTAACGGTTATAATATATTTATCCTTTATAAATACCCTTAGAGCGATGGCCATTAGATAACTGAGTCCAATAGAAAGCATGATTACAATCCATATCGATTTACTTAAAGATGGAAAGTGTGCGGGATTGTAGAGAATACGAAAAGAAAACGCGTGTAAACAATACAGAGCCATAGAGTATTTTGACATGAAACTGATGATAGGATTAGATGGAAACCCGATTAATAAAGGTGTTAACAAAAATGCAGCCGAAGATATCAGGACAGACGGGCGTGTATATACGGGTAATGCAATCTTCTGTCCACATAAAAAGATAGGATCCAAATAATATCTCCATTCAGAAATGGCGGCTAATGCCGCGATCACTATCAGGAGTATGAATATACCCCACTGGTATCGTTTTTTAAGTTCATGCAGCTGATTATGAAATCGATAAATAACTATCGCTGCAAAAGGATAGGAGAGAAAATTCATGGGATTCCAAAAAACGGTCAAATACCACGATTTGGCCTTGATTGCAATAAAAGGTGAGAACGTTAATATAAACAGGGAAATCAGTAACAGGACTATGTTCGCCCGGGTAGATAATTTATTTGCAAAGTGAGTTAGTATTGTCACAAAACAAAGACTTATAAAAAAATAATATGGTGTGCTGCCCGCCGTTAAGAATATGACAGCCGCTTCCCCCGGGGATTTAGGTACCAGCTCATACAACCCATTGTAATTATATGCATAAACTGTTAGTAACACAGCCCAGAATAAAGTTAATAAGCAGAGGTTATACACTCTTTGTTTCAGATATGCCGTAGTCCTGTTTTTGGCAATATACAAAAAAGAAGAGATAAGAAAGAATGAAGGCACTGCAGCTAATAAGACGTGGTAATTCATGAAATCAGAAACGCTAAAGGCATGCCTTGAGAATTCCATATAGTTGTTAATATCAGGCTGGGTAAATCCATTTTCGTGCCATACCACAACGCAGATTGAAAAAAAAGCCCTTAAATAATCAATGCCTATATAACGAATCCCCGAAGTATTGTCCATAATCATGCCCGATTGACGATTACTTCAACACTTGGGACAAAATAGTGTTTTTTGTCATTTGTCAAAACTAAAACGGATAGTTTGTGAGTTCCCTTTTCAATTAATGAAACAGGTATCTCTATGTTGTAGCCAGTATACCTATAGTTATTAATTTTTAAATGCTCGGCAACATCGACCCTGTCTAAACCATAAAGGGCGGGAAACAATTTATCGTCTATTTTTATATAAACGCCTCCGGCAATGTCTTTTTTTAAATCGTCGATAGCCCACCCTATTATAGATAGATAACGCTGTTTATCATCTATTGTAAAAAGCTGCCCATGGGCATTAGGCTGAGCTGCATTTATTGTATAAAAACCTGTGGTTGTGCAATTGGCGCTTGTTAGTTTATCCAAAGGGGGCAAATAAGGATTTGTAAATACACTATATTTTCTATTCTCCAAAATAGGGGCATATTTTCTGACGATCATCGGGTCAGGATGTACTATCTTCAAGTTTTCGTCCGACTGCATTTTATATGTATAAGTGTAGTAGGCGACCTTTTCCCTGTGTCCTTTCCAAAATACCCCTTGTGAATACCCACTCTCATAAGAAGGAATAATGCTTGAACATATCACTGCAAACAAGACGATAAACACGCACTTTACAAGTTTTGAATATCTTATTGATGTGTTGGAAGACTCATCAGATACAGCGCCTATATACATCACGTACAGGCTTATAGGACCCACAACCCCATACGTAGTGTATCTGATGGGCAAATAAAGATATTCAAAATCCAGAGTTGAACGGCCAAACGCGATCGCGAATATAGCGAGAAAAGAATAGGTGAAAGAGGCTATCCAAAAAGAGTATCTGGGTAATTTATTAAAAGGGATAGAGATAAACAACAAAAAAGCGGCTAAGACAATGAAAATACCGGCGATGAGGTTAACCATCCTTCCGGCATATAGAATGTTGCCTAATAGATAAGAAAAGTATGTTAATCCTTGCAGAGGATATTTAAAAAAAATCATAGCGGGAGGTGACCCCGTGGGATGTGTATAGTTTGAAAAGTATAATAAAAAGGTGGCGGCACCCATAATCGGCCATACACACAACATAAATATTTTCAACCTCTTTTGTATACCGGAAATAAGAATCTGGAGAAACCCCACAGGCCACACCATCAGCCCGCATGTGAATGTAAAGGAAGTTGCTAATGCGCTGGCAATCGGTAAAGCACATTGTAAGATCAGTTTACCCCTTGTTTCACAGTAATCAAGCCTCGAAATAAGATAAAAAGTAAGCACGCTGAAGAAGACAGAATAATACGCAACCGCCTGTATGGCATACAACGTGTTAACCGCCTGCATCAGGCTAAATGCCAGATAAGGAATGGGAACAAAAAGGGCCATGAAATTCTGTCCCAATAATCTTTTAAACTCAATGAAGAGAATAAAAACCATAATAACCATAGTTATCTGGCTAAAATACATGTCTACTTTCGTATTGTAGGAGGAAAGAATCCCCAATATAACCATGGTAACTCTTTGCAGGACAATCCTATGTTCATTGAACTGGTCATAAAACATTGAAAAGTTGAAGTTACCTGTGAGAACCTTATCGATCAGAGGAAAATTGTCCCATTCATCCCAATATGGAACGTTTACCCCATAATACCATATGTACATAAAGCAGATTAATACCGGTAATAAGGACAAGAAAAAAATAGTCTTTCTGTTTCCAGCACTAATGTTTCTTATATATTCTATCAATGGGTGGTACCGCCGCACAAATAAAACATCCTCCTGAGACATCCTAAGCAACACCTTGGGCAGCACACTGGCAAGACGGTATTGTCCGCCGATAACCCATGTTTTAAAGCTGCCTCATGTTTTAAAGCCGCCTGGTGAAAAATCATGTCTTCATAACACACGCGCTCCCCAAGTAGTATAAATATAGCGCCGGAGCTTGTCAACTATTTTTTTCACTATTGCAGATTTCCATGTGAGGCAGCACGGGATGGCCTATCATGGCGTTTTCCAGAGCTTGGTATTACCGTATAATTTTGTTATAATACGCGCCATGGACAAGATCAGGTTTTTGAAGGCCGTTGACGGCTTGGCCGGCAGCGCCCTTGTGTCTATAATCAGGCGTCTCGGACATATAATTCAAACGATGGATGTTCTTTCCCCCGGCCAGTTAGGAAAAGTCCTTGTTATTCGTCCCGGAGGGGTAGGTGACGCGGTCTTGCTGCTTCCGGCCTTAAAGCAAATCAAGACCCTCCATCCCGGCGTGCAGATAGATGTCCTCTGTGAGAAAAGGAATCACGGGATTTTTCAGTTATCAGGAGATATCAATCGAATCTATCTCTACGACAGAGGGGTGGGACTTATTGAATGCCTGAGAAACACATACGACGCCGTCATTGATACCGAACAGTGGCACAGGCTTTCGGCGGTAATCTCGTATCTGACGGGGGCGCGTGTACGGATTGGCTTCAACACCAACGAAAGAGGCGGACTTTTTACGCATAAAATTCCCTATAGCCACGACGACTACGAGGGGAGGAGTTTTTTTAACCTTATCGCGCCCGCCGTCGGCGTAAAAGCTGTTGACAGTGTACCGGATGTGTTTTTATCCGGTGAGCCCTTTATTGAGGCCAAAGATATTGAAATTTTCAAAACCGGCAGGACAATCGCGGTTGCCCCCGGGGCGTCTGTGAAAGAACGCAGATGGGGTGGAGAGAACTTCGGTCTTATGGCGAAGCACTTGTTTGACAGGGGATTTAATATCCTGATAATCGGCTCACAGGCCGATAAATCAGAAGCCCTGATGATAAAAAGTTACTGCCCTGCGGCAGTAGATTTCACCGGCGCCACATCGCTAAAAGACACGGCGCCGCTTCTTAAATCTGTAAGCGCGCTGGTGTGTGCGGACAGCGGCATTATGCACATCGCATACGCCCTTGGCACGCCCACGGTATGCCTCTTCGGTAGCGGCATCGAAAAGAAATGGGCGCCATTAGGGAAAAAACACAGGATTATAAATAAACGCCTATTGTGCAGCCCCTGCACGAAATTCGGTTATACACCATCATGTGATTCGGTTAAATGCCTCACTCAAATAACGGTAGATGAGGTCGTCAGGGAAGTTATTGATTTACTACAGTCTTTATAGCCCCAGTACCGAAGCCGCCAACGGGCGGCAGATGGAATTCAAAAGATAAAACATGTGCGAGAATACGGGGTGAAGGGGGATTATCCCCCTTCGTCGTTAATTTTTTACAGCTCAATTGGATTATGCAAGTCCCATACCCAACTTAATTCATAGATATTTGTCCAAAAGTCCTCACGGGCGATGTATCCTGCACCGGCAAGCAGGGGTTTTATTGATTTATGGCCGTCTTCGGCCGCGATTACGATAAACGGGCGTTGACTTCCGGGTCCGAGTATAAGCTCCTGGCCGAAAACAGGCAATGTCGCAAACGTACTGTCAGGGCCGTCGCAGATAAAACCGCTGACAGGGACGCCAAGGGCTGCCAGCATGTGATTCGTAATGAGGGCAAGCCGCCCGGTGCCCCATACATACAGGGGCCGGTCAGCTCCGGTCAGAATAACCCTCTGTTTCAGCTTATCAACATAGCGCTTCTGATACAAGGACTGCGCCCTGTGGGTCTCCGGTATGCCGCCGCACATGGAAAGAGACTGCGGGTTATGCCAATAGAGGCCGGCAAACTCCGGGATGTGGAGGAACTCAAAGCGCTCACCCATTCGAAGCCAGTATTCCTGGTCGCCGTTTGCGGTGTATGTCTCATCGAAAAAACCTGTTCGCACAGACGCCGATTTACGCCACATGGGATGAGGCCCTATGCGGCAGGCCTTTAGCAAATCTTCGTACTGGTACTCAGGCCACACCATCGCGGGGCTTCCCGTGTGGTGCTCAAAGCTCTCGTGCGAGGTTCCCGTCATATATGAATCGCCATAGACGAGCGCTATATCCGGGCGATTGTCAAGGGTTTTCGACATAATCTCAAGGGCATCGCGGCGAAGTCTGTCATTGGTGCTTAACACAGTAATGTACCTGCCTCCGGCCAGCCTAAGCCCTATGTTCCACGCGGCGTATATCCCAACTTTTTGGCCGGTTCTCACATACATAACGTTAGAATTTTCCTTTTGAAACTCAGTAACGATTGCCTGCTCGTTTTGCGGGGAGGCGGCGTCGATTACGATTACCTCAATGTCCTCCCAAATCGTCTGTCCTCTGAGGCCATTGAGGCATTCGCCTATAAAGTCCCCGGACATGTATGTGGAGACAATTACGGTTACGGTGTATTCTTTACCGGCTTTGGGGGGGGCAATGATGGCCTCTTTGTAGCGGATCAACCCAAACGGCGCGGGGGGGAGGGTCTCCACAGTCAGATGAGTGCTGTCCGGCCTGAGTTTGTCAATAAAATAAGTGTTAAACCTGCACCTCTGCCTGAGGGCGTCAACCGCGACATCCTGCCTGTATTTCAGTGTTGCGTAATTACCGATGGCCTGAACAATAGAATCCCTGATCTTTTCACTTGTCAGCTCCTCGGGTGTTCCAAGATTAAGGCCGTTGAGTTCGTCAGAAAGTTCGCTTAACTTCTCGCCCCTGACAACGGATATGGCAAGCGCACCGCCCAGGGCGCTGAAAACGGTAAAATGATAACGCCATGATATGGCCAGTTTGCAGCACGAAAGCAGCGCAATCTGCTGCTCCGGCGTAAAATACCTATTTGGCACTATGACTGGCCGGTTCTTCATAAGCTCCGCCGTGGCGCGGGCAGCCTCTTTATCGAAATATTCGCCCTCTCTGGTCTCGTTGCAAAAGAAAACCACCTGCCACTTCAGCTCAGCGCATATCCAGTCGAGGGCGGTGGCCGCCGCCATTTTAATGGCGTTGTCGTCTTTCCACTTCTCGTTGACTATGTTGACGCCTACGATGGGTATGCCCTCTTTAACGCCCAGAGCGGCGAGGTATTGGGCAGCCCACTGTTTATCTACCCCCCGCATTGGGGTGAGCCATGCGAGGTCTGCCGCCGCAACGACACGTCCCGGGTGCACGCCGAGGGTGAAAAGGTTTTTCCTGCTCCTTTCAGAGCGCACCGTCCATGTTTCGAAGGGGAGAAATCCCCTGTTAAACAATGCGGCGGCCTCATCTGAGTGGAGCTTATCCACACCAATGCCGACCGCGTGAATGGGGATACCTCGTTCATGGCAGATGGCGTACTTGCCGCCAAGTATATTAAGCGGCCACTCTGTGCCAAGCATATCGGTGACTATCGTAGCCCCGACTATCAGCACATAATCTGCCGAGAGCGAGGCGGCGTTACATGCCTCTGTATCAGAGTAATTGATATACCTGTACGTGGAGGGCAGTTGAACGATGGCCTCGGATTTGGCGTCCCACACCTCAATGGTAGTACCATCGGGCAGTGGGTGGAGAGATAAGAACCCCTTCATCATTGCCTCGTCCCCTATGTTGCCGGCGGCGAGTCCCGAAAAAGTTACATGAATTTTCATTCGTTAAGGACTAAACTTCATGGTGCAAAATCCGAATTTCTCTTTAGAGGAGAAGATGAGTTCAAAACGGGGGTCTTTTTGTGCGTCAATAAAATTCTTGTAATGTTTGACGTGATAAATATCGTCAAGGGCTATGACGCACTGCCCTTTGAGCAGTGAAACCATGTATTGAAACTCAACCGCGCCAAGATGCCCGGCGCTGTCAAGCAGGATAAAATCAGGGCGGTAGTCGAACTCCTTTAGATAGAGTCCAAGCAGGTCGTCGGGGACGCCGTCGAATGATACCTCACTGTAATAATTTTGAGCGCGTTCATCTTTGGGGTGGTCAACGAATATATCTGTGAATTCGATGTTATTAACGAATTTTTCCTCAATCTCGTCTAACGACAGGAGACAGGCGCGCGGCAGCGAGAGGCCGTTAACGAGGGTTACATAGTTAATCAGGCCGTTGTTTGTGAGGTTTTCTATGGCCGTCTTGTGATACAAGGGGTTAACCTCAATCGAGTAGAATTTATGGCCGGTAATTGAGCATTCCCGCAGTGCAGAGGCTATAACGGTAGTTGAGCCAACCCCGCAGTAGGTGCCGGTCTCAATCAATCTCAGCGGCCTTAAAGTCTTAAAGAGTTCACGCACATGGCGTGAGAATTCAGACTCCGCCGCCATCTGCATGAGGTTATGAGAGGGGTCAAGCTCAGCGGCCACTTTTAAGCGTTTATCGTCTAAGTGTTTATCTTCTTCCAACATCCTGAGTATCATAGCATAGCAGCGCAGGGGGCCGCAAGCCGCCCCCAAACTCCAGAAGTGTCTCAGTTAGAAAAATTACTTAAAAATCTAATCGTTCAGTTGTTGGGTTAATAGCTTCGGCTTTTTTGTATGTAGAAATCCGATAGGGGATGTCGGGCTTCTTGCCTTTGAATAAATCTTCAATCGTTAATATCTGGATTCGTGCATAATCTTTATTTGTGAGTTTAAATCGGTATAATCCCTTGCCAGCCGCTTCTTTAACCATATCCCGTGTCGGTTCTTTTAAGGATAGAAATACTCCCAGTTCCGCATGTTCTCTATCCATGACATGTCCCAGATCCCGAATGTCCCTGACACTAATATTGCCACTCTTCACAGACACAATGCCCTTAGCTACTTTGCCCATATCTTCATTGAAATAGATATATCCGTCAATACCAGTATCCTTACCTTTTTTCTTATCTCCATATGGACGGGCATTGATAAGAGACAACGCCCACCACTGGAATTGATAGCGGTTTTGATTCGCAAGATTTTCTGCGCCGGTCAAATCCTCCGGCTCTCCAAGAACCTGATAATCTTTTTTAGGTTCGAGGTCAAACATGTCTTTCAATCGTTTTTTGATAAGATTAGTAGCAAGGTGCGTTATATCTATGCCTATCCATTGGCGGTTCAGCTTTTGAGCGGCTGTTATCGTTGTCCCACATCCGCAAAAGGGGTCAAGGACAGTGTCGCCCTCGTTGGACGAGGCTGATATAATACGTTCTAACAGTGCAATTGGCTTTTGAGTTGGATAGCCAAGACGTTCAGTATGCCACGACCTCAACCCCTCAAGATCTGTCCACAAATCCTGGCAGGGGATACCTTTTGACTCATCAAGATACCTCTTAAAACGAGGGATACCATTCTTTGTATAAAAAATTTTACCTTCTTTGTCTAACCTCTCCATTGTTTCTATCGGGCATCTCCAGAGTCTTGTTATTCCCTTCCATTCATAAGTATATCCGCCACCCAAAAGCCCTGCTGCCCCAATATCACCAGACATCCACATTCTCCCATCAGGGTCAGTATATCGGTAATACTGATCTGTATAAGATTTATCATATTTCTGAAAAATTTGCTGCCATGTCCTGTTATCAGTTTTTGAATAAAATAGAACTATATCGTGTATGTTCCCATATCTTTTAGCATCACTGTGTCCGCTTGTTCTTTTCCATACTATTTCATTTCTGAAGTTATCCTTTCCAAATACAGTATCCATGAGTATTTTCAGGTAATGGCTTGCCGTAGGGTCGCAGTGAAGATAAATAGAGCCTGTTTCTTTCAACACCTGCCTAAGCTCAACCAACCGCACACACATCATAGTCAGATAAGCCATCATATCGTTAAGCCCAACAAACCTTCTAAACGCGGTCATCATCTCTACAACGCCAGCCGGTGCGGTATCTACAATATCCTGAAAAGTCCGCTCTGCTTCCTCGTTCCAGTGCCATGTATCCTCAAACGCAGTTATTTGCGCACCTGACGATTCCCCCGTCTGCTCTTTGAATAATAGATTATAATCAGCCTTAGAGTTAAATGGAGGGTCAAGATAAACAAGGTCAATTGAATCATCAAGAATGTGTTCTCTTAAAATATATAAGTTATCGCCATAAAATAGGCTGTTCATATATTCTATTATTACATAAGAGTTATGATTTCCTCAATATCCCATGCATGGTGCAGTGGACCCCAAAACTGAGGAGATACAACTCATACTCCCGCATCCGATGAATTTCGCAATTTCTCAAAAAAAGCCCTGCCATGCCCGGCCTCACTGTGGTATAATCAAACCAGCATGGCTGTAAACAGAGATAAGCTCTTCTGCGCAAAACGACAGTGCTATAAGTATATAGAGGTCTGTAAACTATGCAGATATGTTCAAGGGTGCGCCGAGTACGCGCTCTACGTGCAACCCGCCCTGTTTGGGAACAAGAAAACGAGGACTTGAGAACTAAATGAACAGCCGATTATTAAAAGTGGATATGCACGTCCACACCCACCCGTTTTCACCGTGCAGCGTCACCACCCCGCACGAGGCAATTGAAGCGGCCATAAACGCGGGCATTGATGTCCTTGTCTTTACTGACCATGATACGATTTGGTCGAAGCAGGAGATTGATGAGATGCAACAATGGGCGGGGGCGCAGCTTCGACTCCTTGCGGGTATTGAGGTCTCGTGCCTTGAGGGGCATTTCCTTGTTTACGGGCTGGACGCGATAGACGGCCTGCACTATAATATGCCTGTTAAGGAACTGATTGATATTGCGCGAAGGCGCGAAGCCGCAGTTGTCGCCGCCCATCCGTTTCGTTTCAGCATGGAAAGTGGAAACTACTGCTATAAGCTCGATATTGACGCCGTCGAGGTTGACAGCTCAAACACCACACAAACTACAAAGGCGCTTGCCGAGAAACTTGCCGCACAGCGAAACCTGCCGCGTATCTACGCAAGCGACGCCCACTCCCCGCGCGACGTCGGCAGCTACCATACATTGCTTTCAGCGCCGATTGACACAATCTCAGACCTCGTGCGCGAAATAAAAAACGCGACGCGGGGTTAGTATATAGAAAAAACTATTTACCGTTTTTCATGACAATTAAGGTTACTCTTGGAGGATGCCGTTATGCGGACAGACAGTCTTAGCCTTGATGAACTGAAAGAGCTTGGTGCCGGTGTTGCAGCACCGGAGGGAGTTGTATTGCTTTATCGTCAAGCGTTCAAAGATTTTGGCGCTCATTCGCTATGGAACCGCAAGCCGAGCGAACATCCGACAATTGCGCAGGCTCTTGTTATCGCTGATAACCTGCGGCGTGAAGGCAGTATGAAAACGCTGCCACTGGCTGTTCAGATTGAAGAGGCGTGTCGTGCCGCTATCCAAACTGCAAACTGAAATCCTGCATCTTCTGGCAATGAACCGGAACCCCGAAAGCTATGTCGCGGGCGCGAGCGCTCTTAATCAGAACAGCCCGCGTTTTTCTGGCGACATAGACATTTTCCATGACAGGGAGGAAGGAGTCGCGCAGGCGTCAAATGCGGATACGGCATTACTGGCCGAACATGAATTCACATTTGATTGGTTGCGGCGCGAGCCGGGCATTCATATCGCAATAGTACATCTCAGAGGCGAAAGCACCAGGCTTGAATGGGTGCGCGATAGCGATTTTCGGTTTTTCCCGACAGTCAGGGATGAGCTATTCGGGTATCGTCTGCATGTTGCCGACCTTGCCACCAACAAAGCGTTAGCGGCGGCCGGCCGGCGTGAGCCGCGCGATGTGCTCGACCTTCTTTACATCCACGAGCGTCATATACCGCTAGGTGCTGTGATATGGGCGGCGGTTGCCAAAGACCCGGGCTATTCTCCGGAAAGCCTGATTACCGAAATTCGCCGAAATGCCCGTTATCGGCAGGACGACTATGCTGACCTGGACTTGCTGCAACCCGTTGACGCCGCTGCCGTTTCGCAAAACTTTCGAAAAGTTCTTGAAGAAGCGGAAGCGTTTATTAGCGCGATGCCAAATGGAAAAGAGGGCTTGTTTTTCCTTAAAGACAACGCGCCAGTGCAACCGCAACCCGATAATCTTACAGGTTATGTGGAACATGAAGGACAGCGGCGCGGCTATTGGCCGTCAACATCCGAGATTGGCAGCGCGATGTTGTACACTAATGCGAAAAAACCAAAGCCATAAGCCGCGTAAAAATAGTAGGGAGGAATGTTACTATAAACAGTGACACAAATAATGCTGTGAAAGTGCTATGCTTAACTTCCGTAAAGATGGCGCATAAATGCTGTTACATTGGACAAAACGATGACACTTACGTCGCCTTTGGGTATAAACGCCTCCGTAATTTACCGGATGACATAACCGCCCCCGTTCATTTATAATCACGTTGCCGTGATAATCGAAAGGACAATAGTGCGGGTGGCCGGCTCAGATAAAACTAGTGCCCCTGACCCGATAGCCGTCGAGAAAAAACTTCGGCTGCGCGTCAACTCAAAAGATGTCCTGTCTCTTTACTGTTCCCCTGTGATGATTAAGGAACTCGTCGTGGGATTTATCATGGGCGAAGGGATTATTAAAGGATCGTGGTGTACGGAAAAGATGTTGATTAACATGGGAGTGGATATAGTAGTAGATATTGAGGCCGGCGGGGAGGTCTCTTTGGCGGGTAAGGCCATCACATCAGGCTGCATCGGCGGGATTACCATCCCTAAGGAAATCGCTGCCAATTCGGTTACTTCAAAAATTACGATCTCGCCGCAGTCCCTTCGCCGCGTCTTCGGGGAGTTTCAACTCCGGTCATCGGCATACCAAAATACCGGCTGCATTCACAGCGCCGCCATTTCAGACGGGGAATCAATAGCGGCCTTCGCCGAGGACATCGGCAGACACAATGCCGTTGATAAGGTAATCGGGGCATCGATTTTAGAGGATTATGATCTGTCCAACGCGGTAATGCTGTTAAGCGGCAGGCTCTCCTCAGAGATAGCGTCAAAATGTGCGCGCTGGTCAATACCAATAGTAGCAAGCCGGACTGCGCCAACATCGCTGTCAGTTGAAATCGCAGAAAAGGCCGGCGTTACAATGGTAGGATTCCTGCGCGGGACGAGGTTCAATATATATACACACCCGGAAAGAATAATATAAATAAGGAGAAAATAATGATTCAAATGCGTTATTTGCCACATTTAGTAATATTAATGGCCGCCGTGCTTTTATTGATTGCCGCGCCTGCGTGGACGGCAGAGACGTCCAATTCGCCGCGCGAAGAGCAGCTGGAAAATATAAAAGTTATAGTTGACAAGGCAATTCAGGAGGGGAAGATTCCCGGGGCCGTGGTCATAATCGGGAACAAGGACGGCGTTGTCTATAAGAAGGCCTTCGGCTATCGCGCCCTCTTGCCAGAGAAAGAGCCGATGGCCGTAGATACTATCTTTGACATATCCTCCCTCACGAAGGTTGCGGCCACAACCATTGCTGTTCTGCAGTTGGTAGAACAGGGCAAACTCCGCCTCGAGGACCCTGTGTACAAGTACTGGCCTGAGTTTAAGGCCAACGGGAAGGAAACTATCACCGTGCGCCAGCTCCTTACACATTATTCGGGGCTTAGGCCTGACCTTGACAATTTTCCCGAGTGGCACGGCTATCATACCGCCCTTAATATGATTCTCAAAGAAAAGCCCGGAAATATACCAGGTACGAACTTTGTGTACAGCGACATCAATTTTATTGTCCTTGGTGAGCTGGTCAACAGGTTCTCCGGCATGCCGCTAGACATTTATTGCGCCGATCACATATTCAAACCGTTGGGAATGAAAGATACCGCATTTAACCCTTCGCCTTCAGTATATAATCGCATCGCGCCCACACAGTTTCGAAAGGGGAAAATGATGCAGGGAGAGGTCCACGACCCTATGGCCTATAACATGGGCGGGGTAGCAGGGCACGCGGGGCTTTTCTCTACCGCCGATGACCTTTCCATATTCGCTATGACAATGCTCAACATGGGGGCACACAATAAGGTACACATTTTAAGCCCGCTTATGGTTGCGAAGATGACCAGCCCCCAGTCGCCCGTGAATAAGACGGTCTTGCGCGGACTGGGCTGGGATATAGACTCGCCGTATTCCTCAAACCGCGGGGTGCTGTTTCCCGTCGGTTCGTACGGCCACACGGGGTTTACCGGGACATCGCTATGGATTGACCCAACCTCGAAGATGTTTGTCATCGTCCTGACTAACCACGTGCACCCCGATGGAAAGGGAGATTCCCTGTCGCTGAGGTCGGAGATATCTACAATTGCCGCGGCCGCCATGGGGCCTGCTCAGGCCGAAGGTGTCCTGACAAGCGGCCGCACCATGACGGGCTACTATGAGCTGTCAAACAGCTACCATACCAAAGGTGCGCGCAATGGAACTGTGAAAACAGGAATTGATGTCCTGGAGACAGAGAAATTTGCCCCCCTTACCGGACTAAACATCGGCCTTATCACTAACCAGACGGGGCTTGACTCAAAGGGCAGCCGCACCGTCGATGTGCTCTATAATGCCCCTGGTGTAAAACTTAAGGCCGTTTTCAGCCCGGAGCACGGGTTTTTTGGCGATGTCGATGTGGTAATAAAAACAGATTCTATCACTGATTCCAAAACCGGCCTGCCCGTCTATAACCTCTATGGCAAGACCTATCGCCCGACGCCTGAAATGCTCAACGGGCTTGACGCCCTCGTGTTCGACATGCAGGACGCCGGTGTTCGTTATTACACATACATTACAACGATGGGATTTGCTATGGAGGCCGCCGCGAAGCAGGGAATCGCATTTTACGTCCTTGACCGCCCGAATCCTATAACGGGGGCGGTTGTTCAGGGGCCGATAAGGGAGAAAGGTTCAAAGTCATTTACCAATTATTTTCCGATGCCCGTCAGGTACGGGATGACAATTGGGGAGCTTGCGGGGATGTTCAACGCGGAGTATAAGATAGGCGTCAATTTAAAGGTCATCAAAATGCAGGGTTACGAGCGGGCGGACTGGTACGATGAGACCGGCCTGATGTGGGTGAACCCGTCACCCAACATCAGAAGCGTGGGACAGGCAGCCCTCTATCCCGCCTCAGGTATTATCGAAAGTGCCAATATAAGCGTCGGGCGAGGGACCGACTCTCCGTTTGAGGTGGTTGGAGCGCCGTGGATAGACGCGAAGCGGCTCGCGGCCTATCTGAACAACCGGAAGATCAACGGCGTGCGTTTCATGCCTATAGAATTCAAGCCGGCAAACGATAACTACGCCGGCAAGACATGTTACGGCGTCAGGATTATCGTAACAGAGCGAGATGCCCTTAACTCTCCCCTTATGGGAATAGAACTGGCCTCTGCCCTTTACAACCTCTATCCCGTGGAGTTCGGGTTGGATAAGACGGTGGGGCTTATCAGCGATGACGTTCTGATGTCCATAAAGAACAACATAGAGCCGCGTCAAATAAAAATGGATTTACAGGAGCCGCTTAAACGGTTTATGAATATACGCTCGAATTACCTGCTCTATTAAACTGCCAGTGTATAATTAAGCCGGCAGTGTATAATTATTTTATAAGATACTAACATTTATGAAATGATTTATGTTACCATACGGGCAGGTGTATGCGTAATATCAGGGAGAATCGGGTATGATTAAGGTAAGGGCGATGAGAGCGGTGCGATGAGAAAGAAAATCCCGGCAGATGCAGTACGCGTAGGAATGTACATAGACGGGTTTGATACGTCTTGGTTTAAGACGCCGTTTCTCAGGCATCGTTTCGAGATAAAGTCGCATGGCCAGTTAGAGAAGATAGCGGAATCCGGCGTTGACTATGTGTATATTGATACGGACAAGGGGTTGGATGTTTTATCTGATAAAGAGGAATGCTGTAAAGAGTGCGCAGAGCCACCTGCAGAAGTGAAAAAGCCCCCCGTGATGTCTGAGAAGGACGCCCGCAAGCAGCCGGACGATAATGTGTTCACGGATTATGTTCTGGCAATAGATGACTTACTCCAAATAGACAAGCTAAGCCTGGTAGAGGCAACATCGGTTGGTTTTGAACTTTTTGTCAAGACAGGCATGGACATAGTCCCTTTGACCCGTACCCGGAATAAAAAGGGTGAGTCTGTAATCACGAGGGATATGTTGGCCTCCCCCGGCGAACTGTTGATATACCGCTCTGACTCGCAGAAGTACAGGGAGTATCTCAGTGAGGCGATGAGAGGTGTGAGCGCTGCCCAATCGAACGCCTGTAAAAACATGCTGATAAAAGAAAACGCCAAGATGCTCGTCCATGACCTGTTCAACGACCCCGGAAGTCCTGCGAAGATGGAGGCGTGTAAAGATACGGTAGAAAACGTCATTTCGTCAATAATAGACACAAAGGGTTTGATAACCAATCTGTTTACGGTAAACAAACACGACTACTACGTCTATACCCATTCGGTGAACGTTTCCGTGTTTTCTGTGGCCACGGCCCTGGCTGTGGGAATACAATCCGAGGGCGAACTGTTTGCCATAGGCATGGGGAGTCTTTTGCATGACATAGGGATGAGTACGATACCACCGGAGGTGCTGCATAAACCGCTGCAACGCCTTACGGATTTTGAGGTAACCTTACTAAGGGGGCATGTCTACGAAGGGCTTGACATAGTCAAATTATACAAGGGAATCACTCCTGAGACGCTGTTGCCACTGGTAGAACACCATGAAAATCTCATGGGAACGGGATATCCCGTGGGCCTGAAGGGGGATAAAACTCATCTGTCGGGCAAGATTATCTCCATAACGAATACCTATGATACGCTGACGACATCCCGGCCAGGATTTAATGCAATAACCCCATATGAGGCGCTTATATATTTGCGCGACCAAAAAGAGTTATACGACTCCGACATATTAAAGGAGTTTATAACCGTGCTTGGCAAGTCGGGCCAGTAGGGCCAGTGTCCCCCTTATTTGGCAGATTTGGCAGAAACCACGTATTTATTGCAAACTGGGACAGACAGGGAAGATGAGTTAAGGATATAAGTTCCCCAAGTCTGATGAAAAGACAACCGGCAATCTTATTGAGATATGATCTGCTTATCCTGGCCACATCGGGGGCGGCCCTTATAGGCATAGGTTTATTGTTGCCGTTCATGGCACATGAGGGCTTTGCACTGGCTCTCTTTGTCATTCTGCTTTTGGTGTTGAGTTCGGCGGTATCTCTTTTGATAATCAGGAGAATCAAAAAACCTATAAATGAGCTGATGCTTGCTGTCAGAAAAATCTCCGAAGAACAATTTAACCTGCAGCCCGATACAAATATGACAAATCTGTCTATGGTATTTAACCGTCTCATTGAGAATTTCAACGAATACAAGCGTAAGACAGAGGAAGGGGAGTCGGAAGTCGTAGAAGTAAATCAGCGAATGCTGAACGAGATAGTGCAAAGGCGCAAAACGGAAAAGAAACTCCAATACATAGTAGAGCTGATAAAGTTAATCACCACCATATCATCGACCTTTATTACGATTCCTTCCGGGGAGGTGGGAGACTGGATAGTCCACGCACTTTCGTCGATAGGCAACTTCCTGGGTGTGGACAGGGGTTATGTGGTGATATTCTCCGGGGATATGAAGACGGCCGCCGATACCTATGAGTGGCACGTGGAGGATGTGCCTCCAAAGACAGACCGGTTCAGGGCATTGGATTCGCTGACGTGGTGGATGGGCAAGTTAAGGGAATTAGAGAACATATATATAACCTCGCCGGATGACATACCGGAAGAGGCCGCCAACGAGAGAGAATTCATTATGGCGGCAGATGTAATATCATTGATTGCCATACCAATAAGCCGCGGCGGTATGCTCAACGGTTTTCTGGGCTTTGACTCTACGACAGTGCGAAAGGACTACGCCCTGGATGTGTTGTCCTTGTTGAAGATAGGGGGCGAGATATTTATCAATGCCCTCCAGAGAAAACGTGTGGATGACGCCAATCACGAAAGCTGGATGCGTCTGCAGTCGATAATGGATAACGCGCGGGCGGTGATATATCTAAAGGACACAGAGGGGCGGTATTTAATGGTAAACCGGCACTTCGAGGAATTGTTTCATAAGGCAAAAGAGGAGGTAACAGACAAGACGGATTATGAGATATTTGACGGAGGACCGTTTCACGAAAACGACATGACGGTGATTCAAAGCGGACAGCCGCTGGAGCTTGAGGAGACGATAAGACACGGTGAGGGGCCGGAGGCGCTTAGGACGTACGTGTCGATAAAGTTTCTACTGTATAAACAGGACTCAACCGTTTATGCCGTATGCGGGATATCAACCGATATAACGGACAGAAAACGCGCCGAGCAGGAGCTAATAACCTACCGCAACCACCTTGAGGAGCTGGTCAATGCCCGCACAGCACAGTTGAGCGAATCCAACGATAAGCTGATGTTGGAGATAGCCGAGCGAGTGCGGGCCGAGCAGGCCATGATACAGGCAAAAGAGGCAGCCGAGGCGGCCAATCAGGCAAAGACCACGTTTCTCACAAACATGAGCCACGAACTTCGCACCCCGATGAACGGCATAATAGGCATGACAGAGCTGGCCCTCGGTACGAATCTCAATGCCGAACAGCGGGAATACCTTGAGCTGGTAAAGACATCCTCTGCCCATTTACTGTCTCTGGTAAACAGTATTCTCGATTTCTCAAAAGTAGAAGCGGGTAAAATGGAGCTTGAGACGATAAACTTTGATTTGAGGGGACTTCTTGACTCGTCAATAAAACCGTTGGCCTATGAGGCAGAGACTAAAGGTGTCAGGCTGATAACCCAAATAGACGGCGATGTGCCGGTGGAGATAAAGGGAGACCCCGGCAGGTTGCGCCAGGTGATAGTAAATCTGATAAATAACTCGGTGAAATTTACTCATGAAGGACAAATACTCATAGAAGTCAAACCAGCCCCGTACGCCGTGAGCATAGACGACAACGAAAGACTCGCTGCTATGTCACCCCATTATTTGCACTTCAGCGTTGCAGACACGGGCATTGGAATACCAGAGGACAAGCTCGGCATGATATTCGACAGTTTCTCGCAGGTTGACGATTCTATGACGAGAAAGTACGGAGGCACAGGGCTTGGGCTGGCCATATCGAAAAAGATAGTGGAGCTGATGGGCGGGCGTCTCTGGGTGGAGAGTGTACTGTCTGAGGGAACGACGTTTCACTTTACGGCAAGGTTTGGCAGAGGTGCTATCAGGATGAGGACGACGGGTGGGCAGACCGCCGAAGACGCGTCCAATATAAGCATCCTCGTTGTGGACGGCAATATTCTTTCTCTGAATTCATATATCAAGGTTCTGGAGAACAAAGGACATAAAATCGGAGGCGCCTCAAGCGGGCATGAGGCAATGAGAAAACTCACAAGCGGTGATTATGCCGCCGCCCTGATTGATTTGCAGCTACATGATATGGACGGCTTCGATCTAGCGGAGCAGATAAAATCCGACCCTGTGACACGCGACATAAAGGTGATACTCATAGTTTCGGCGGGGTTAAAAGGAGACGTTGCCCGCTGTAAGGCCATCGGCATAGACGGCTATGTGGTCAGGCCAGTGGACGAGGACAGTTTGGCAGATACTATAAGACTGACGTTTATTGCCCGGGACAGGGATGAACCAGTAGTGGTAACCCGCCACACACTAAGTGAATTGAAAAGACCAGCGCATATATTGCTCGCTGAGGACAACATAGTAAATCAAAAGGTAGCAGTTAAACTTCTTGAGAAAAAGGGCCATACAGTGGATGTAGTCTCAAACGGCAAAGAGGCCGTTGAGGCATTAAAGAAACAGGCATTTGACATCGTTCTTATGGACGTGCAAATGCCTGAAATGGATGGTTTTGAGGCCACAAAATATATCAGGAGCGCCGCAGACGGTAAAATTAATCCAAATATCCCAATCATCGCCATGACCGCCCATGCCGTGAAGGGATACATGGAGGTATGCATAGAAAAAGGAATGACGGATTATCTGACGAAGCCTTTAAACTCCTCAACACTCTACGAAATAATAGAAAAACACACAAAGAATACAGAAACAAATCCAGAAACCAAGTCAGCGGCCGGGAAAGTCACTAAGACCCTCCCTGTTCTGGACAAAGATGAGGTCATGGGACGCTTAGGCGGGGACAAAGACATATTGAACGAGATGATGAAGGCCTTTATGATGGATGCCCCCGTGCAAATAGACAGGTTGAAAGAACTAAGCAACGCGAAAGACATTGAAGGACTGAAAAGGCAGGCACACTTAATCAAAGGTATGTCGGCAAACATGGGCGCGGTACAGCTCAAAAACCGCGCATTCAAACTGGAACTGGAATTAAGAAAGCTATCAAATCCGATAACAGAATCGGACATCGGGACAGTTATAAAACACGTCAGCAAAATAGCGGCAGAATGCGAAAAAGCCCTTGCGGCGATTAAAGCGGAACTCTCGCAGACGCCAAGCGACCTATGATGTTACCGCTGTCGCAACCCTTTTAAGCAAGTGCCGCACGAGCACGAATCTCTCAAACCAAGATAATGCTCATAGTATTTTCTGCCAATGGTATCTATAGGAGCAATATCATACCCTTGCTTCTTTACCAGTCCAAGTTCTTTCATTTTTAGATAGTGTTCGTGCATTTTAACAAATTCAGGATCATCAAAGAACTGAGGCTTCTTCTCGTTACATACATTCTCGGCTTCATCGACTATAGACATGGCGTAACCTCCTTTAAAACAATTATATATAATGCCTTGAGTGAATAAAACTCTCAAGTCCATTTCTAGATATAAATCCTACTATAAAGTCGTTATAATTTCTGATTAATTGCTTCAGTTCTTTTTCGTCTTCGCCCGAATAATCATGAATTTGTATTGTTAGCTCTGTTTGCAACGTCCCAATCCCGATATGCCTTCCATGCGAAAGCCACTTTTTATGATTACCCAGGTCCTCTGCAATTTCTTCAGCTATTTGTTCCTTTCGTTTTTTAGTTAACGGTATGCCTTTATTGTCAGGATTTGTTCTGTAAACATCCCAGTCTTTGATTTTATACTCAACTAACCACTTTTTAAGCAACGTAACGGTCAAATCTCGCGCTTGCTCACAGCTTTTCAGAAAGGCGAAGTCAAATCCCTGAAAATACTCATATTCGACACTTGTTATAGTTCCATCCCTTGATTTGGCTACTAACTCTTCCACTTTGTCTAAATAACCAAGCGCAGGTACATACCCATTTTCTTTAATGCTAAACACTTGCGGGTCAATAGGACCAAGGGCTGACGAATAATCCATAAAAATCTCGTCGCCTGACATGCAGAATATCGTACCGGCAGAGAACGCAACATCTGGAATTACAAAATACACTTCATTATAATGGTGTCTTATAATATCTACCAGCTTTTCTACCAATTCAACACTCCCGCCCGGGGTGTTTAGGAAAATGACAATCCTATTCTTAGTTTGCTTGTCATTTTTCAATTGCTCTATGACATCTGTAAATCTTTTCGCGATTCCCAATCTATGGTCAAATTCTCCATAATAAAACAAGGCATCCGCATCAAACTTTTTTTCAATATCACTCAATCTCTCGTGTAGAACAGCATATATTGTCTTGTCATAGTTATCTATTATCATCAGTTCCCTCTGTTATTAATGCCGCCACGCCATGGTATTTCATTAAGATTGGCAACCTTACTGCCAATTCTCACAATTATATTATACATCATGTGCGCACGTACGTCAAGCAGATGACTTTTTCATACCATACCTTAACCCCTCCTCACTACGAGGTCCCTTGTCGTGCTGTCTTCTTTGCCCATTGCCAACACCTTCAGCATAATCCGGTAATTCCCCTCAGGGGCGTCCTCCGGTATGTCAAAGGTTATCTCACCTCGTCTCGTTCCCAGGTCAACGATCTTCTGCTCATTGGCAGTCCCGAGGTCTACCCAGTCTTTCTTAATGTTACTGTAGTAGTACAAGGTGGTAATCTCTGTCACGGAAATTTGTTTATACATATCGGAGTTCATAAGGTAATAAACCGCGTTTAAGTGCACTTTGCCGCCTGGAGCGACATTTTCAGGGGTTATGGTCATACTTGCAAACTTTACATAGCTCCCGTAGGATGACTTATAACCGGTTTGGTTCATCGTCTCGGCAGCACCGGCAACCGGATAACTCCTGATGTCGGCGAATAAGTACAGGCAGTGCCCCCATGCAAGCGCAAACCCGAGCGTGCCGCCAATAACCGTCCCCGCCGCCACCCTTTCGCCGCGCACGCGTCCTGTTATAAGGGTATCCAGGGCCAACATGCCCAGCCCGCCAATAACCGCCCCCGTCACCGTATATTGGGCAATGCAGGTGTCCTGTGCGTCCCGCCTTTGCTCATGTGTAAGGGGTGTGCCCACCGGTGGCATCGGCGCACAGGCAGCCAACACGTATGAGATTAATATTGCCGCGGCTGTATATCTTAAACCCTTTAAGTCCATTGTAGTCCTCCTTGCCGGCGTGCCGGTTCAATAACAAAGTTTATGTCTCACTGTATTTTAACTTATTCTTATAACTTATTCGTAAATATTTTTCTATCGCAGAGGGCGGTTTTTTGTTATAATTGGACAATGAAGACGTTGAGGCTGGCCCTTGCTCAAATTAATCCGACTGTTGGCAGTATAAAGAAAAACAGCGAGAAGATTATCTCGTTCATTGAAGACGCGCGAAGGTGCTCTGCCGACATTGTGGCATTCCCCGAACTCTGCGTCACGGGCTATCCGCCCGAGGACCTGCTCCTTAAACCGTCTTTTATCAAAGACAACCTAAAGGCCCTCGATGAGATAAAAAGACATACGAACGACATCGTGGCAGTCGTGGGGTTTGTCGATAAGAGAGACGATATTTATAACGCCGCCGCGGTACTCTATAACCATCAGATAATGGACATATACTACAAGGTGTTTCTGCCCAATTACGGCGTATTTGACGAGCTTAGGTATTTCCAGAGCGGAGATATCTGCCCTGTATATGAAATCTGCGGCTGTCTCGTAGGGCTAAACATCTGCGAAGACATCTGGTACCCGGACGGGCCGGCGTATAAGCAGTCGCTTGCCGGGGCGGAGTTGATTATTAATATCAACGCCTCACCGTATGGATTCAATAAATCCAGGGCCAAAGAGACGATGTTATCTGCCCGTGCCTTTGACAACCGCGTCATACTGGCCTATCTGAACACCGTTGGGGGGCAGGATGAGCTTGTCTTTGACGGTGCGTCAACCGTGTTTGACGCTGCCGGTGAAGTCTTAGCGCGCGCGGGGAGTTTCTCTGAGGAACTCGTCGTCGTTGACCTTGACCTTGAGGGTGTGTTCGCTTCCCGTCTGCATGACCCGCGCAGGCGTCAAAAGGTCAAGTCTTTGTGCCAAAATCAAATCAGCGGTGAAATCAAAAAGGTCTTTGTCTGCGACAGGGTACCTAAGGAAAAACCCCCTGTTAAACTATCAGCGGCGCGCCATATGGATTGCTATGAGGAGATTTATAATGCCCTTGTTCTCGGCACAAGGGACTATATAACGAAAAATGGGTTTAAATCGGTCGTGATTGGACTAAGCGGCGGGATTGATTCGTCCATTGTTGCCTGCATTGCCGTTGACGCCGTCGGGCCGGAAAACGTCAGAGGCATTTTTATGCCGTCGCCATACACATCGGCAGACTCAAAAGAGGATGTCTGTGAGCTGTCTGAAAATCTTAAAATCAAGACGGCAGAGATCCCGATAACAGAGATTTTCAGTGCCTATCTGAGCGAACTTACGCCCGCATTTGAAGGCAGGCCGCCTGACACGACAGAGGAAAACCTCCAGGCAAGAATACGGGGAAACATACTGATGGCCATATCAAACAAGTTCGGCCCGCTGGTGCTGACCACGGGCAATAAGTCCGAGATGTCGGCAGGATATGCCACCTTATATGGAGATATGGCGGGAGGTTTTGCGGTAATAAAGGATGTACCAAAGATGATGGTATATAAGCTGGCAATGAGGCGCAACTCTTTGGGGGCGGCCATACCAGAGCGTGTGCTGACTAAGGCGCCAACTGCGGAGCTTCGCCACAATCAGAAGGACAGCGACAGCCTTCCTCCATATGAAACGCTTGATACGATTATTGAGTCGTACATTGAGAAGGATATGAGCCTTGAAGAGATAACCGCCCTTGGAATAGATGAACAAACCGTGCGAAGGGCCTTGTCCCTCATAGACGGCAGCGAATATAAGAGGAGACAATCCCCCCCCGGTATTAAGATAACGGGAAGGGCCTTTGGGAAAGACAGGCGTTTTCCCATTACAAACGGTTACAGGGGGAGCCGGTGAATGCCTCTGTATTAGTATTATCTATGGCGGCGTTGTTAGTCCTTGCGGGTTGTAACGGGCAGCCCACGCAGGCGCTAAACACTCAACCGGCGGTCAGTGCTGCCCCAAGCGCCGCGGTTAGGCCTAACGAAATTGAAATCAATAAAGACAACGACACGCTAATGAAACCGGTGGAAAAGAAAAAACCGGTTAACGTAAAACTGAAAAGGGACTTTAAGGGAGAGTATGGCTGGGATATAGTGGGAACTGACGTAAAGGAGATAATTAAGATAAACAGGGAATTACACAAAGAATTTCCAAATTAATACGCGGGAGGCCACATGGACATATTTTCAGTAAGAGAAGTAATAGAAATGGCCGTAAGGACAGAGGTGCTCGGTAATTCATATTATAACGATCTGGCGGCAAAATTTAAGGGCGGAGACAAGGAAATCTATGAGCTTTTTACAAAGCTGGCGGAGGCGGAGAAAAACCACATAGTGGCCTTTAGCGCGCTAAGGGAGAAGGTTGGGGACGAGGAGCCTGATAACTGGCAGGACATCTCTGAGTACATGAGGGCATTCGTTGAAAGCGCCTTTTTTCTGGGTAAGGACAAGGCCATGCTTCACATGCAAAACGTCTCAGATCCGTTACACGCGGTGGGCCTTGCCATAGGGTTTGAGAAGGAAACCCTGCTCTATTTTTATACTATGAGGGATGCTGTCAAGGAAAACCACATAGTAAACGAGATCATTGAAGAGGAAAAACACCACATCGTATGGCTGAGTAAATATAAGGCGGAGCGCAGCGCCCACCATAAATAGATGAAAGGCTGCCTGTACATAGTCGCCACACCCATAGGGAACCTTGAGGATATAACGCTTAGGGCGCTAAGAATCCTCAAGGAGGCAGACTTCATAGCCGTCGAAGACACCAGACACTCTGTCAAACTCCTGAACTACTATGAGATATCCCGTCCTATGATAAGTTACTGGAGGGAAAAGGAAAAGATAAAGTCAAAGGTAATAATGGACAAGCTGCACGCCGGCTTTACGGTGGCGCTGATAACGGACGCGGGTACACCGGGCATATCCGACCCCGGCGAGGTGTTGATTCGGGATGCGATAAACGAGGGGATAGAGATATTTCCCATACCCGGGCCGGCCTCTTCGATAGCGGCACTGTCAGTGTCGGGACTGTCCACGCGGCGGTTTACGTTCATAGGGTTTCTCTCGCCAAAGACCCTCCAGAGAAAGAAGGACTTACACGCCCTCAGGGTAGAACATCATACGCTTGTGTTTTATGAGTCTCCGCATAGGATACTTAATTTTCTTGATGATTTACTGGAGGTCTTTGGCAACAGGATGATTGCGCTTTGCCATGAGCTGACAAAACTCCACGAAGATACACAAAGGGGAACAGTCAAAGAGGTGATTGAACATCTCCACGCCTCAAAAATAGCCGGCGAGTATGTAGTAGTGGTAGAGGGTTTTAAGGAGACTGGGCTAAGCATCGGGGATGCCTTAAATGAAATAGGGCAATTAATAGAAAGCGGCATGAGGCGAAAGGAGGCCGTTGAAGAGATTGCCTCAGCAACCGGCATAAGCAAAAAGGTGCTGTATAAGGAAAGCATAGAAGGGCAGACAAATAGAAAAGGGGTGGATGATGATTAAATTAGGGGTACTTGCCTCAGGGAGAGGCTCGAATTTTCAGTCTATTATAAATTCCATTGACAGGGGCGCCCTTGATGCCGAAATAGCCTGTCTGATTACGGACAACCCCACGGCGTATGCCATAGAGCGCGCAAAGCTGCACAAAATCCCGCATGTGTATGCAAATCCTAACGGATATGCAAGCAAGGATGTATATTATAGAAGCATAGCTGACGAGCTGCAATTTTGTGGCGTGGAGCTGATAGTGCTGGCAGGGTTTATGCGTGTGGTCAGGAAGCCATTGATAGACGCCTTTCCGATGCGCATCGTGAATATACATCCGTCCTTGCTGCCGTCGTTTAAGGGAATGCACGCGCATATGCAAGCGCTTGAGTACGGGGTAAGGATATCCGGGTGCACGGTGCATTTCGTTGACGAGGGGGTTGACTCCGGCCCGATAATATTACAGGAGGCCGTGCCGGTGTTTTCAGACGACACAGTGGAGTCCCTTTCGGCGAGGATATTGGAGTGTGAACATCGCATATTGCCCCTCGCGATTAAATTATATATTGAGGGAAAACTCCGTGTTACAGGCAATATAGTAAAAATAGGAGATTAATCTCACTCCGCGACAAAAAGTTGTGTCCGCTCGGCTTGCCTTGTCGTCATTCCGGACAAGCCGGAATGACGGACTAATGATGGGGTATATAAGGACTGAAGGCGGGCAGTCTAAGGCTTGGCACTGCATATTGACAGGATTTGCATCAGTCTCTCTTTTTTGAGTAAATCCGGTTTTTCATGGAAGCTGACGGCCATTTTTATATATCCATCATCTATGGTTTGTTCAATTACCTCAATTCTTGCAATCAATCCGGTGAGACCTGAAACATTATTACCATTTCCGAAATCGAGGTCAACTGTAACGTTGCTCGCAATTTGTGGATAAGGAGGGTTTATCCTGAATACACCTAAGAGACCGCCCATGCTTAAATCTACCAAATATCCGCTGTTTTTATGTGAGTTGAATTCAAGGGTAATAACTTCCTTGCTATTGCCCTTGCTACCGCCCGTCTGATGTCGTGAACGAAATCTCCTGTTTATTTCAAGCATAGAAAGTTTAATAAAAAAAGTGGTGCCCTCACCCTCTTTTGTCTTAAAAGTAATTTCACCATTGTTTTGTTTTATGACCTGATAAACTATGTTCATTCCCACGCCCCGGCCAGAGCCTTTGGAACTCTCAAAGGGTAGAGAAAAACGCGACGCAATTTTATCACTCATTCCGCCGGCATTATCTTTTATCTCGATTGTTGCGTAATTTCCCTCTTTATACGTCCTGAACTCTACTATTCTTTCCTCCATGTTTCTATTTTGCCACTCTTCCCATATATTCTTTACAATGTTAAACAATACCTCCTCCCTGATGGAAAACTCATCACAATACACCTGAAGGCCGGGGGTTAATTCCTGTATGATCGTTACATGTTTATTGTTAAGTTTTGCAAGTTTGTTTATTTTTTCGATAACCGTTGCAATAATATCGTTAACATTTTTTTTATGCAGTTCACATTTAATTCCCATCAGCTTTAAAGTGTCTTCGCTTAACGTGCTTATTTCGTTAAACGAGTCATCCAATGTCGATTGCTTTTCCTCTTCGTCCACGTCTTCATCATAAAGCGTCAAAATACCAATGAATGCCTTGTTCTTTATGACGTGCGCTATTCTTTTTTCGACTGAATACCATTCCTGAAGGTAAATTATTGGCGCGAAATAGTCGCCAATAATTCCAAACATATCTATTTCATGCTGTTGCAGCGCCTCTTCCGTTAAAAACTCCATACAGCCAAAGGTATTATTAAAATAAACCAGCGGCTTTGCCATACTGTGTAATACCTCTGTTGAAGTTGCACCTGAATGATTTCTATCCAACTCCAGAGACTCAGGTGTGCAGCTTATGACCTGTTTTCTCTCCCTTATGCACTCCCCAACAAGGCTTTCCCAGGGAATCTGGATATTAATAAGCACCTTTTTATCGCCACTTGTGTAGCAATACGTGGGAAATCCCCTGTCAACAAAGACATTCAGAGTTTTAAACGCCCCGGCGTCTTTTTTACACAAATCATAAACCCTGTCCAGCGCCTCTTCTATCGAGTTCGAACACGCTAAAAATTTCGTAATTTCACGAAATACCATTACATTCCCCCATCTTAGCCCTCCTTCAGTTACAGAGCGGCCTCCTGATGAGTTTTGATTGTAATGGATTGTGCGGGATTTAAACAATATGTATAAAAAATCCATAATCTGTCGTATTAATTTCGCGGGCAAATATGTTACGCTTAAGCGCTCTAAGGTTATGGTAGAAGATATAAGTCTCTGGTAGAAGGTATACGAATATGATAGAAGATATACTGCTAAAGGCACTCGAAAAAATTGGGATTGAAACTGATTTTGTCGAAGTTGAGATTCCAAGACACGAGGCCCTTGGCGATATTTCAACGCCGGTGGCTATGCTGCTGTCAAAGAAGCTCAGGAAAAACCCCGCGCTCATCGCGGATTCTATTATCTCGGCCATTGAAGAGCCTGACATATTCGAGACCATAGAGCGGGCTGGCGCCGGATTTATCAACTTCAGATTCAAGCCGTCCTATCTTTACGGAGAACTAAAGAAGCTCTACGCGCGTGAAAGCGATTATTTAAGACCCAACATAGGTAAAGGAAAGAAAATCCAGATAGAATTCGTGAGCGCAAATCCAACCGGCCCGTTGCACCTTGGTCACGGCAGGGGGGCGGCGCTGGGGGCGGCCCTTGCAAACCTGCTCTGTGCCGCAGGGTTTTCTGTCGAGAAGGAATTCTACGTAAACGACGCGGGCAGGCAGGTGAAACTCCTCGGAGAGTCCGTCTTCGCGCGCTATAAAGAGATTGCCAACATCCCTTATGATTTTCCTAAAGACGGTTACCACGGTGATTACGTGGACGAATTGGCAAGAGAGATTCATGCGGCATATGCAGATAAATTTTCACATGCGCGATTTGACAAAGTAGAAGTATCGGAATTTTTTATCGACTACTCATACAAACAAATGCTCTCGGAGATAAAAAAAGACCTGTCAGACTTTGGCGTTGAATTCGACAGATGGCAGTCCGAGAAGGAACTATTCACAGACGGCACGGTAACGAAGGCCATTGCGCGGCTCAGGGAGATGGGATTTATATATGAGCAGGACTCCGCCGTGTGGTTTAAGGCGACGGCCTTTGGAGATGAAAAGAACCGCGTGATAATAAAAACAGACGGCCAATATACCTATTTCGCTTCGGACATTGCCTATCACATATTGAAACTTGACAGGGGCTTTGACGAGATAATAAACATATGGGGAGCCGACCACCACGGATATATACCCAGGATTCGCGCCGTTATAAAGGCCGCCGGATGCGACGAAGGCAAACTGGTTGTGCTGCTTGTCCAGATGGTAATGCTGCTTAGAGGCGGAGTCCCCGTTCAGATGTCAAAGCGCGCGGGTGAGTTTGTCACCCTCAGGGACGTCATAAAGGAAGTAGGCAAGGACATCACGAGATTTATCTTCCTCACGCGCCGCCCGGACAGCCAGGTTGAGTTCGATATGGAAGCGGTGAAAAAGGAATCCCCGGAAAATCCGGTTTATTACATCCAGTATGCGTACGCGAGGATTAACAGCGTCTTTGGGAAAGCGCAGGAAAGGCAGATATCGATATTATTTGACGACGGCATAGACCTTTCCGGCCTGTCCAGCCCGGAGGAGTTGCAGCTGATAAAAAAACTAATCTTTTACCCCACGGCGTTTTTAACTGCTGTAAGGACACGGCAACCGCACATGATTACCTTTTACCTGCAGGAACTGGCGGGACTGTTTCATCCCTTTTACTATAAGCACAGGATACTGGATGAGGAGGAGCCTCTGACGAGGGCGAGACTGATGCTTTGTGCCTGCGTAAAAATAGTAATCAAAGAGGGCTTAAACATACTAGGAGTCTCAACCCCCGACAAGATGTAGGCAGTGCGCTAAGCGGATGGCCGGAGTACCGGAGCCGCCAACGAGCGGCAGCCGGAATTAAAAAGATAAAACGTGTACGTGATTACGGGGTGAAGGGGGATTATCCCCCTTCGTCTTTAATCCTTACAGCAGTTATTCAATCTCTATTTGTACGCTGAATGTGTCAACGGTGGCTTGCGGGCCTTCCCATATGCGGTAGTAACGCAGCTTAAGTTCGCTCTTGCCCTTCTTTTTTGCCATCAGTATCCATGTGGCAAACATGGGGGCACCGACGGTCTTCTCGTCAGGAGGTAATGTCACTGCTTTATCCTTGACGGCCTCGAAGTACTCCATGCTCAAATTGTCGAAATACCACGCGTAACCGGTGGAACCATTCTCAGGAAGCCCTATGTGTATGATGCTGCCGGAATTTACTTTAAATTTGCCGCCGTTATCTTTTTTGGTTAGGGCAACAGCCGCACCTTTCACCTCGCCGCCAATTGCCGCTGCAATACTAAACGATAAGCCAACTAACAAGACTACGGCGGGTATGGCTATCAATAATAATGTACGTTTATACATTGAGTTTTACCCGCGCACCGCCTTCGGTCTTTTATAGAAAATACCTGTCTTACGCGGCGGCGGCCTTCACTAACTTATTAACTTTCAGCGTAAGGCGGGATATGTTCCTTGCCGAGTTATTCTTGTGGATGACGCCCTTGGATGCCGCCTTTGAATATTCTCTGATCACCTCAATGAGAGTCTTCTGAGCCTCTTCATTATTGTTGCTCGTTATGGCCTCTTCGATTTTTTTAGCCAAAGTCCTCAGCCTGCTCTTGACCATTTTATTTACGAGCTGCCTCTTTACTGACTGTCTGGCCCGCTTTATTACCGCTGGGCTTT
>JADFXO010000059.1:482-15358 GCA_015233485.1 Nitrospirota bacterium | reverse complement strand
GGCCTCCGTAGAAAGGTTCATCGAAACGGCCGTCGAAGACACAGGTATCGGTATCAGGGAGGAGGACATAGAGAGATTGTTTATGGAATTCACGCAGCTGGATTCGTCATATACAAAAAAATACGAAGGTGCCGGGCTGGGCCTCGCGCTGTCGAAGAGATTAATAGAGCTGCACGGCGGCACAATCGGCGTAACAAGTGTTTTTGGCAAAGGAAGCAGGTTTTATTTTACAATACCAATATGCAGGTAATGATATGAAGGCAAAGATACTGATAGTCGAGGAAAACGAAAACAACAGGCTCCTGATGAAGGCAGTCCTGAGTTACTACGGGTATGATATTATTGAGGCGGCAAACGGTGAAGAGGGTGTGCGTGCGGCCAAAGAGGCCCTCCCCTCGCTGATATTTATGGGCATACAACTGCCCGTAATGGACGGCCTGACGGCCATGAGAGCGCTGAAGCTCGACCCCGCCACGCAGGGCATCAAGACCGTCGCTGTCACGGCGTATGCCATGAAAGGAGACAGGGAGAACATCCTTGAGGCCGGTTTTGACGGTTACTTATCGAAACCCATAGATACGAGACAGCTTCCTGTAATCGTAAAGGATTATATATCACGGCCATGAAAGACAAGAGAAAGAAAATCCTCTGCGTTGACGATGAACCCGTTAACCTCCAGCTTCTCGACGCGTTCCTGAGGCCGCAGGGTTATGAAATGCTCATGGCGGCAAGCGGCGCGGAGGCCCTGGAGCTGATATGCGCCACCTGCGTAGATATCGTCCTGTTGGATGTGATGATGCCCGATATGGACGGTTTCGAGGTATGCAGATATATCAAAAAAAATGAAAAACTGAGGCACATACCCGTGATAATAATGACGGCGCTTACGGACAAGAAGGAGCGCATAAGGGGAATAGAGGCCGGGGCAGAGGAGTTCCTAAGCAAACCGTTTAATTTTGCCGAGGTGCTGGCGCGCGTCAGGATGCTCATTCAGATGAAGGAACTCAATGACCGGCTGAGTTTTGCCTACAACGACATGGTGACCCTGACGACATATGGAGAGTCGCTGATGCACAGGTTTGACCCTGTGAGTTTCGATTTTCATACATCAATAGACGAGATAATGAAGCAGACGTTAAGAAAAAAGACGAAAGACGACGCCAGACCGGAGGCGTTCATCGTAGGGATTTGCAATGACAAGGACTGGCAGTGGCACGTATATAAATATAACGATGGGACGGCCGGCGGAATAATTGAAACGCAGTTATTGCCGGGCGGATATGAAAACCTCCTTGCCATCCCTGATAGGGGCAGCTCTGCCACATCGGTATTAAACGCCAGTGACATGGACAGCCCCGAGCTTGCCACGTTCTTAAATGAAATACGCGCCACCCTGCTGCAGATAGACAATGTCGTCTCCTACGTAAGCGGTTCGCTGTGTATATTTGCGATGAACTATGGCTATGCGGTGTCTTCATACGACGCCTCGGTGTTGAATAATTTTGTAGTACAGAGCCTGTTTCTGAAAAATCTCGCATCTCAGGTGCACGCCACAGAAGACGCCTTTGAGTACATGGTTTACAGCCTTGCGAGGGCGGCGGAAAGCAACGACGAGGACACGGGAAACCACATCCTGCGGGTTGGGCGTTACTCTGCTACGATTGCGGAATATCTCGGCATGGACCAGAGATTTATCCAGACCATTCGGCTGCAGGCAACGCTTCACGACGTAGGGAAGATTCACATACCGGCGGACATCCTGAAAAAACCCCGACAGCTAACGGCGGACGAATGGAGGGAGATGAAGCAGCATTCCACATACGGCGCCAAGATAATAGGCAGCCACTACAGGCTGTCAGTGGCGGCAAGCATAGCCCTGACGCACCATGAGAAATGGGACGGCAGCGGCTATCCCAATGGCCTGAAAGGGGAGGAGATTCCTCTGGAGGGACGCATCGTGTCCCTTGCGGACATATTCGACGCCCTGATAAACCCGCGCGTGTATAAACCCGCCTTCGACGCGGAGACCACATATAAAATCCTGACAGAAGGAGACGGCCGCGTAATGCCCCACCACTTCGACCCGCAAGTCCTTGAGGCATTCAAAAAAACAGTGTCGCAATTTATAGAGATATTTGAGGAGCTGAAGAATAACTGAGACCCTATGGAAAAGATTACAATAACTTACGATAAAGTTGGTAACACGTTAGATGTATGGTTCAGCGCGCCAAAACCATGTATAAACGAGGAAATAGGCGGCGGCATTATAATAAAGAAAGACTCAAGCGGCGATATAATAGGTTTTGAAAAGCTGAATTACCTAAAAAAAGATAACCCTCAAGAAGTACACTCAATACCGCTTGAGGTAGCAATAGTATGAATATCATGCAAAAAGGCTTTCAACTATGCAGCGAATAATTATAAAGAATTTTGGGCCAATAGAAGATGTTGATTTAAATATCAACGACATAATGGTCTTCATCGGCCCACAAGCAAGCGGCAAAAGCACTATTAGTAAGGCGGTATATTTCTTTAAATCGTTAAAATACGACCTGATGCAATATGTTTTTGAACTAATCGAAAAAAAGAACTTTGAAGATCCAATAGGTAACTTTGAAAGAGTAGCAGACACAAGATTCGTGGCTATGGGGTGGCCGACACATCATCTATCTGATACATATCTCAAGTATGAGTATAAAGAAGATGTTGATATAGAAATAACTATTAAAGAAGGAGATTGTGTTTACCATTTCAGCGAGGTATTTCGCCAAATCTATTCAGAAATCATGGATAGGGTAAAATCCTATGCTTCAAAAAAGCAGGCAAAAGATCCCAAGTTTTTGTCTTCGAGTGAGCTTCGTGCAATCGGATTTGAAGAAGGGATTTTTATATCAGAAATTGAAGAGTTAGCTAATGAATTGTTTTCAGACAATCGGGATGTAGTCTTTTTTCCTGCTGGAAGGAGTTTTCTCTCAATATTATCTGACCAAAGACAAAACATTGATTTTAGAGCACTTGATCATACGATGGCTCAGTTTATAAAGAGGATAAATGTTTCAAAGATTATCTTCTCATTTAGCCAGACGGGCTTCGCACGTAAACAAACGGAAGATACACAGGCAGTACAAGAGATTATTCTGAAGATACTAAAGGCGTCATACCGGTTTGAAGATGATGAAGATAGACTATACTTTAGTAAAACAGGTTATACGAGACTAACTTACGCCTCGTCAGGTCAGCAAGAGGCAATATGGATATTATTGTTTGTGCGTCAAATAATGCAGGAAAATCGAGATTTCTTCTTAGTGTTTGAAGAACCGGAGGCGCATCTTTATCCTGAGACGCAAAAAGACATTATCGATTTAATCTGTTTGTTTTCTAATTTACGAAGCAACCAGATAATTATAACCACGCACAGCCCTTATATCCTGTCCTCGTTTAACAATTTGCTCTACGCATACAATGTTGATAAAAAAGGAGTCCCTGACGTCAATGCCATCGTCAGCAAACACTTGTGGATTAATCCTGAAAGATTAGATGCCTACTTTGTCGATAAGGGTGGGATTAGATCAATTATTGACGAAGAGTATAAGTTAATAAAAACAGAAGAGATTGATAGTGCATCAGATGTTATTAACGAGGTGTATCGAAAACTATTCGATATTGACCCAGAGTGATGAGCTGCGACAATTTTAAGAACCATAAGTGCTCAATGTGTGACAACCGCAAGATTATTGCCGTAATAGACGAGAAAAAGAAAGACAAGAATGATAAATGTAAAAAACGTAAATACACGCTTAATAACCAATCACAAAAATATATATGCACTATTAGACTCGATGACTGTTTTGTTCCCAACGAAAAAGGAAGAGAGAAGTGTGATTACTTAATAATTAATTGTGACGATAACGTGGCATATTTCGTAGAACTTAAGGGGCAGAAAATTTTTAAGGCTATAGAACAGATAACTCAATCCATAAGGTTATTATCGGATAAATTAACGGGCTGCAAAATCAATGCAAGAATAGTATTATCAGAGGTGAATACTCCCAATTTAGAAAACAATCCAAAAATCCAACGATTTGAGAAATTGCTAAGAGGATATAATGGTAATTTTGCAAAGGGAACTATTCAGTTAGAGGAAGCAGTGTAGTGGACAGGCGGCTAATGGAGGCTCTTCGGGTGGCAATCATCCTCACTGCCTTTTGCCTTCTAATCGCCGCCCCCGCGGTTGCCGCCCCGGACGCTAAATTCAGCCTGCCCGCGGAGCTTACTGACTCCGACGCCGCGGTCTCGCCTGAGGATAAGACAAAGTTGACACGCCGTATTAAAGACCTGCTCAGCGGCATTGACGCCGTCTCGGCGGCCGTGTATCAGACAAAGCACCTTGCGATGTTGAAAAAGGCAATCGAATCAGAAGGCACCGTGATCATCAGGAAGACCCCCCGCAGTCTCAGGTGGGAGGCCGTAAGGCCCGAAAGGACAATAACCATCATTGACGAAAAGACAATAACCATATATAAGCCAATCGAAAAGGAGGCCGATATATACGGCATAGATGCCAATATCGCGGCCAAACAATCGATGGCATTTTTATCTTCCACCATGTGGGGTGATATTTCGGAGCTGGAGAAGAAATTCAATACAGCGATTTATTTAAAAAATGGCCTCATTATCTACAGGCTTATCCCAATTTCAGAGATGGTTACGCGGTATCTCACGTCAATAATAATATATTTCAACGAATCAACAGGCATCCCCGTCGGGTTTGAGCTGGCCACGCCCAAAGGCGATAAGTACATGACATCGTTAAAAGACGTCAAAAATAACCCGCCGCTTGACATAGACACGTTTTACCTGAAATTTCCAAAGGAAGTCTGGATACGAGACCACACAAAGCCGGATGAAAACAACAGGTAATAGGGGTATAGCAGATATGGGTATAGTAGGTACTGTATTAAAAGCCGCAGTGATAGCCGCGATTGTAATATTTTGCATAATGTACTACGACAGGCTGAACCCTGCGGAGATAAGCGCCTTCACGGCTGCATATGGCGGCACCGCGCCGGTAGTGTTTATAGCGGTGTGCGCGCTGCGCCCGCTCTTGTTCTTTATACCGGCGATGGGGCTTTCAATCGTGGCGGGGCTGATGTTCGGGGCGTTTAACGGCGCATTGTATGTGGCCTTAGCGGGTGTGTTGTCCAGCATGACGGGGTACTGGTTTGCCAGATGGATTGGCAGAGATGCGATAGTGCGGCTGGCGGGCGTGAGCGGAGGCCTTAGGAGGCTTGACCGTTGGGCGGCGGAAAATGCGCGGCGGGCAGTGCTGTCGATGAGGCTGTTTCAGCTTCCATGGGATATAGTCAGCTATTGGGCGGGACTTTCCGGCGTCGGGTTTCGGGATTTTTTTATCGCCAGCATGATCCCGCTCCTTCCGGTGAGTTTTTTATATACCTACATGGGAAGTAAAATACTAACGCCGCTACACGGGGGGTTCATCGCGGCAGTTATGGTTATAGCCGGCCTTGGCGCCCTGCCTCATGTGATAAAAAAAGTAAAAAAGATTCACAGGCCAGACACGAAATCTTGACGGCAATTTCCAATCCTTATGGTTTTATTGTACAATACGGCATTGTATTGGAGAAAAACTAAAGATGAGAGACGATGAGCAAGGCTACGAGTTTTCGATAGCCGACTCTGCCCCTGTATTCATATGGACATCCGATGTCCACGGAGAGCGCCGCTATTTCAACAGGGTATGGCTGGACTACACAGGCAGGACAATTGAGGAGGAACGCAGGGGCAAGTGGATGGAAGGCATACATCCGGACGACTACATGAGCTACTGCGAATCATTCACCGCCGCCCTTTCAGGCCTCACTCCCTTCAAGGCCGAGTACAGGCTCAGACGCAAGGACAATGTCTACCGATGGGTACTGGACACAGGTACTCCGCGCTATAACGGGGAGGGCACATTTATCGGCTATATTGGCTCGTGCGTGGGCATCAGCGAACGAAAACAGATGGAGGCCGAACTCATACGAAGAAACTCCATGCTGAAATCTCAGCAGGAGGTATCAATAGATGGAATCCTGTTTCTTGATGAGCATCACAACATATCAAGCTTCAATTCCCTATTCCGCCAGATGTGGGATATCCCTGTGGAATTGTTTAATAACAAAGATGGCCGGCCGCTTTTGGATTTCTTAAAGACAAGGCTCGAAAACCCCGAAGACTTCATAACAGACGCTGATTGCGCGGCAGCCCCAGGAAATAACACTAACAGTGCTGCCCTGGGCATCAGAGACGGCCGGATATTTTCCCAGCATTCGGCCTATGTAACGTCACAAGACGGCGGCAACTATGGAAGAATATGGTTCTTTCGTGATATTACGTGGCGCACTAAAATGGAAAACGAACTCAGACAAAAAACAAAATCCCTTGAAGAGCTTGCGGCACATCTTGAACAACGGGTAGAACAAGAGGTCGAACAACGGGTAAAACAAGAAAAAATTCTCATACAGCAGGCAAAAATGGCCTCTATGGGCGAGATGATTGAGGCGATCACCCACCAGTGGCGCCAGCCTCTGAATTCCCTGTGCCTGATTATTCAGGACCTTGCCGACACATTCGACAATGATGAGTGTGACAAATCATTCATGGCAGATGCCGTCTCGGACTCAATGCAGCAAATTGACTACATGGCCAAGACTATAGACGATTTCCGAAACTATTTCAAACCGGCAAAAACGAAGGAGGTCTTTGACGCGGTACAAGCCGTAAAAGAAGTGCTTTCGATAACATGGGGACAGCTAAAAATATACTCCATTTCAGCACTAATAAACGGCTCTTCCTATGACCCAAACCAACCGGCCGATTCAGCACAGATTTTCGTGTCAACGTACAAAAATGAATTCAAACAGGTAATCCTTAATATCGTCAATAACGCAAAAGACGTATTAAAAACAGCCCCAAAGCCAAGAGAAATATCTTTTGGGCTATTAGCCGACAACACAACACTGATAACAACCATCAGCGACACAGGCGGGGGAATACCTGAAAATATATTGAATAAAATATTCACGCCTTACTTTACGACTAAAGAACACGACAAGGGAACCGGCATCGGCCTCTACCTGTCGAAAATGATCGTGGAAAACAATCTTTCGGGGAAAATATACGCATCTAATGCAAAGGCCGGGGCATGCTTTACGATAGAGCTTTCCATCGGTGATTAGAACAACAACAATTGACAGCGACACAGCCTTTAGCCGAAGTACCGAAGCCGCCAACGGGGGGATAATCCCCCGTCTTGGCGGCGGCAGTCTAAATTCAACAAATAAAACGTGTACGTGATACGGGGTGAAGGGGGGTTACCCCCCTTCGTCTTTAATCCTTTTGCTTCTATTAATGGCCTACTCGTTGTCGAAGAGGTCTTTTTTCACAGTGCCGCCGCATAGTTTTATTAAATGCTTAAATGCCTTAGCGGCCTGCCTTGCCTTCGTTTCGCCATCACATTGAAAGTAACCGTAGTTTTGCATATTTTCGGCGTGATATTTGTCCTTCGCCCCATCAACGATAAACTTAACGAGGGGGGCTTCATCCGCAGTAGCGTAACTGATACTGTTGGCAATGAGACCGAATTTGACGCCATTAGTTGAAGGCCACACTCCTGGAGCAGGACTTTCGGGGTTTAACTTGTCCAAAGGGGCATAGCGTCTGTGCACATAGGTGCCGTCATAGGACTTGGTCTCAGAAATAAACATACATCCCTCAAGGAATACATTATCCTTCGTCTGGGCATTATCGTTATCAATCGTGCATCTTTCTTTTATATACGCGAATGTCTCCTCTTTAGATATTTCCTTCTTTGGTCCTTTCTTTGATTCGCTAAAACAAGGAGACGACAAACTTACCGTCAGGACAGCCGCGGCAAGTAATAGCAACAACCAGCTTACTGTCTTTCCATTCTTTGTTTCTCCCTCCGTGTAGATCAATGCTTCATCCTCCTGTTAACTGTCCAACCTTATGATACGGCCAGATTCCGGTTTATACCACCCGGCCAATATCAATTGGGTGTTTAAGGCCTTCAATGAAGGCTCACCCTAATAGTATATTATATAGTAAACTATGGCCAATAGTCAAAGTGGGTTTACGCCTCGGGAATAGTTATTTGCCAATACAAAAATCACTGAATATCCTATCAAGAATATCGCCGGTTGTTATGGAGCCTGTGATTTGCCCTAAGGCGTTGAGGGAGTTTCGCAGTTCGATGGCGATTATTTCATAGGGGGCATCCGCGCGCAGACTTTTTTTGGCGTTTATCAGGGCAGAGGCCGCCTCATCCAGCGCGCCTTTGTGTCTTTGGTTTGTTACTATTGCGCCTTCGTGGGCCTCAGGGGTGCTGCTTCTCATTACGTGTCTATACAGGGTTTCTTTTAAAATATCAAGGCCACTGCCGCTGAGCGCGGAGATGTTTACAACCTTTACCTCAGCATTGTGATTTGTGGCATGTCTGTATTTATCGATTACATAATCGTTGGTGTAAACCATTTTTTTGTCGGCCTTGTTGATGGCTATGATAATGTCCTTGCCTGTCGTTGCTCTTAATATCTCATCATCGTCAGAGGTAAACGAGGTACTGCCGTCAAAGACCGCGATGACGAGTGCTGCGGACTCTATTGCGGCAATTGAGCGGTTTATACCTTCCGCCTCGGCAAGTTCGTGGCTTTCTCTGATTCCAGCCGTGTCCACTATCCTCACGGGCAGACCGTTGATGTTTATGGCCTCTTCAATCGTATCTCTAGTCGTACCCGGCAATGGGGTCACTATAGCCCTGTCTCTTTTCAGCAACGCGTTTAACAGAGAGGACTTTCCAACGTTGGGTTTGCCGACGATGGCCGTTGACATGCCCTCCCGATAGAACCTCCCGAATGAGTACGAATCCGAAAGTGTCTTTATGGCCGTTGTCAGCGAATTAATCTTATCAGCCAGCATGGATTTATCTGACGGCGGGATGTCATCTTCGGGAAAGTCTATCTGTGCCTCCACCCCGGCGCATATTGAGATAAGTTCGTTAATGATTGGCGATATGGCCGATGAAAGTCCGCCACAGAGCTGCTCAAGGGCAAGCCTCCCGCTGCTGTGTGTCGCCGCGTTGATAATGTCCAATACGGCCTCGGCCTGTGCGAGGTCAATCCTGCCGTTTAGAAATGCGCGCATTGTGAACTCTCCTGGTGCCGCAAGCCGTGCCCCCGCGTTTAAAGCCAGTTGCAGCGTCTTACTCACAGTGAACAGGCCGCCGTGGCAGTTTATCTCCACGACATCCTCGGCTGTGTAGCTCTTTGGGGCGCGCATCACGCTTAATAGTGCCTCGTCAACTTTCTCAGGTTTTTCGGCGCTTTCGGGGTCGATTATGAATCCATAGGCCATGGTAAACGAGGGCATTGATGCAATTTTTTTTTCTTTAGGCGAGTAAAATATCCTCTCTGCGATATTTAAGGCATCCCTGCCGCTTATCCTGATAATGCCTATGCCGCCAACACCGGGGGGGGTTGAGATGCCCGCTATGGTATCATCTGAAAGGTTTATATTTGACATCGGACGGCAGTGCCGCCGCCTCCGCAATTATGGCCTGAACCAGTGCTTCAATGGTTGCCTTTGCCGGCATTATGCTGACAGTCAGGCCGGCCTTCTCTACGGCCTTTTTGGTTACAGGACCGATGGCGGCTATTGTCACTTCTCTGAGCAGCTCAGTGGTTTCGCTGCCGAGGAATTCCTGTAAATTGTTAAATGACGATGCGCTTGTGAATGTGGCCATGGTTATCTTGCCTTCTCTGAGGAAACGCTCAAGCCTCTTGCCGTGTGCCCGCGGCTTTATTGTCTTATACGCGGCGGGTGTGTCGATATGCCCGCCTAGTGCCCTCACGGCGTCGGGAAAGACCTCCCGCGCCTTTTCAGCCCGCGGCAGGAGAAACCTCTTCCCTCTTATTCCATCTGCCCCGTCCTTCGTAAATACGTTAATCAATCCTTCGGCGTTAAACTCCTCCGGCACGACCGCGGTTATCAGACCACAGCCCTTGAGTGTCTCATCGGTTTTTTCGCCTATGGCGCAAAGTTTTATCCCCTTTAAATCCCTTATGTCCTTGTTCTTACCGGCGAGGCGGTTAAAGAAATATTTAAAGCCGTTTGAAGAGGTAAAAATTATCCAGTCATACATCTCTATATTATCTATCGCCGCGTCAAGCGAGTCAAAAGAATCCGGGGGGACGGTCTTTATTGTCGGGAACTCGAATATCTCCGCCCCTAAGTCCTCTAATGGCTCGTAGTCGTCAGTGTATTGTCTGGTTATGAGGATGCGCTGCCCGAACAGGGGTTTCTTCTCATACCAGGTTAAGACATCCCGAAGGCCGACGGTTTGGCCGACGACCATAACAGCGGGCGGCCTGATTTTTTCGCCCTTTGCAGTCTCCGAAATATCTTTAAGCGTAGAGGTTAAAGTCACCTGCTCAGGGCGTGTGCCCCATCTTATCAGGGCTGCGGGTGTGAGAGGGTCTCTTCCATGTTTTATCAGATTTGACGTTATGTAGCCTATGTTTTTGACGCCCATTAAAAAAACCAGCGTATCAAAACCCTGGGCAATAGCGGGCCAGTTTAGTTTACTGTCCTTTTTTGTCTCATCTTCGTTGCCCGTTATTACCGCGAAAGACGATGAGTACTTGCGGTGCGTCAGGGGAATCCCCGCATAGGCCGGAACGCTGATTGCGGAGGTCACGCCGGGGATTATCTCGTAATCGACACCGTGTGAGACTAAGAACCCGGCCTCCTCGCCGCCGCGGCCGAAGACGAACGGGTCTCCTCCTTTTAACCGGCAGACGATCTTTCCTTCGAGGGCCTTCGCTAACAGGGATGCGTTTATTTCATCTTGTGTCATTTCGTGGCGCCCGCCGCGTTTTCCCGCGTATATCAGCTCTGCCCCCTCCCTGGCAAAATTAAGGAGGCGATTGTTTACGTGAAAGTCATAGAGAATGGTATCGGCCTTTTTGATGCACCTGTGTGCCTTAATTGTAAGAAGCCCGATATCACCCGGGCCGGCTCCGACGAGGAAGACCTTACCCTTTGTTGTTTTCATAGACCTCTCGCAGTATCTCACCCGCGCCGCGCCTGATGAGGTCTTCGGCAAGGGCAACCCCAACGGACTCCGAATCACCCTCGAAACCCCCGCGAATCATCACCTTACCGTCAACGCTTCCCACCAAACCAGCTATCCGAATGCCCCCGCCGTCATTGAGTGTGGCATAGGCCGCTATGGGCACCTGGCAGCCGCCCTCAAGCCTCTTTAAAAACGCACGCTCAGCGCGCACACAGACCGCCGTTGCCTCGTGATTTAACTGCCCGGCAAGGCTGTTTATCAGCTCATCCTTAGATTGCGAAATATTATTATTACTACCTGAGCGGCATTCTATGCCGACTGCGCCCTGGCCGATTGCCGGCAGGCTTATATCGACGGGCAGGATTCCGGTTATCCTGCCCTCCACGCCCAGCCTCTTCATTCCGGCTACCGCTAAGATTATCGCGTCGCACAGTCCATCGTCGAGTTTTCTTAAACGGGTATCGAGGTTTCCCCTGAGTTGAATTATCTTTAGATTTGGGTTCAGGTTGAGCAGTTGGCAGGAGCGCCTGAGGCTGCTTGTTCCAAGCATTGCCCCATCGGGCATGGCGTCAAAACTGCCTATCCCCTGTCTGCCGACAAAGGCGTCACGAGGGTCTTCCCTTTGGCATATCGCAGCAAGGTGAAGTCCATCGGGGAAATCCGTCGGCACGTCTTTCATGCTATGGACTGCTATGTCGGACTCTCCCCTCAGCAGCGACTCCTCTATCTCCTTTACGAAAAGTCCCTTGCCGCCAACCTTCGAAAGCGGCACGTCGAGAATCTTATCTCCGGTAGTCTTTATAATCCTGAGATTAACTGCAAGCCCCGGCTTTAACTGCTCAAGCTGCCCTTTGACCCATTGCGCCTGCCACAGTGCCAGCTTGCTGCCGCGTGTACCTATTGTGATTTCCATTGAGTTTGAGTTTCGCCTTCAGTTATTTGATTAATTCGATGCCCATGTAGGCCCTGAGGACTTCGGGTATTACGATGGAGCCGTCTTTTTGCTGGAAGTTCTCTATAATAGCGGCCACAGTCCTTCCTATGGCAAGCCCTGAGCCGGTTAGTGTGTGTACGAATTCGGTACCTTTTTTATCGCCTCGCTTGAAGCGTATTTTGGCGCGCCTGGCCTGAAAATCCTCGAAATTCGAGCACGAAGATATTTCCCTGTAGCGCGTCTGCCCCGGAAGCCAGACCTCAATGTCATACGTCTTTGCCGCTGAGAACCCTATATCGCCCGTGCAAAGCAGCATTACCCTGTATGGAAGGCCAAGCTGCCGGAGGATGTCCTCGGCGTCTGCCGTCAGGGTCTCAAGCTCGTCGTAGGAGTGCTCTGGTTTGACGAATTTGACGAGTTCGACCTTGTTAAACTGATGCTGCCTGATAAGGCCCCGTGTGTCTTTGCCGTAGGAGCCGGCCTCACGCCTGAAACACGGCGTATATGCGGTATAGTAAATCGGGAGCTCTTCTTCTTTGAGGATTTCCCCCGCGTGGATATTCGTAACGGGCACTTCGGCCGTGGGTACGAGATAAAACTCCGGGTCGGCTATACGAAACAACTCCTCTGCAAACTTTGGGAGCTGCCCTGTGCCGGTCATACTCTGCCGGTTGACCAATATGGGAGGAAATATCTCCTTGTAGCCGCGCCCACCGTTATGGTCGAGCATGAAGTTCATAAGGGCACGCTCAAGGCGCGCCCCGTATCCTTTCATAATAGCAAACCGCGCCCCTGAAATCTTAGCCGCCCTGTCGAAGTCGATAATATCAAGAGACTTGGCAATGTCCCAGTGGTTAAGCGGCTGGAAGTCAAACTGCCGCGGCTCGCCCCACTTTCTGATTTCCACGTTAGAAGTCTCGTCCTTGCCGACGGGGACGGTTGCATGGGGGATGTTGGGGATAATCATGGTGACAGAGGCAATTGCCTCCTCTGCTGATTTTAGCTTCTCTTCAAGCGATTTTAGTGAATCTGAGACTTCCTTCACTTCGGCGGTCTTATCTTTGGCCATTTCGATGCTATGGTCAGACTTAAGTTGAAGTTTCCTCATCATGCCGATTTCCTCGGAGATGATGTTGCGCTTGTTTCTGAGTTCATCAATTGCTTGTTGAAGCTCCTTGCGATTGTCTTCCATTTGGATGAGGTCGAGGATGTCGATAGCGCAGTTTCTACTGCGAAGCGCCTCTTTGACAAGGCTATGATTTTCACGTATAAACCTAATATCGAGCATTCACCCTCCTATGACATTATACAATAAAACTGAAATCACATGGTTATTAATTTTATCTATATGATCAGCTGGCAACCGCAAACCCTCAGGATTTATCCGAGACGCCGGCGTCCTGAAACGTCGCCATCTCTCTGTAAATCTTCAGCGACGCGTCCAGTATGGTCATCGCTATGGCCGCCCCCGTACCCTCGCCAAGTCTCATATCCAGCTCCAGCATAGGCACCAGTCCCATGTGCTCCAAAATCGCCTTGTGCCCTATTTCATATGAACGGTGGGCCGAAAACATATACTCTTTCACCGTGTTATTCAGGCCATAGGCGACTACCGCCCCGGCCGTAGAGATAAAACCGTCAATAACAACGGGAAGCCGCAGCTCTGCCGCACCCAAACACAAACCGGCTATCGCAGCTATCTCCGCCCCGCCTAACTTCGCCAGTACATCCAGCGGGTCATTCGCATCAGGGGCATTGACCGCTATGGCGCGCTCTATCACCTCTATCTTCTTTGTCAACTGTGCGTCTCCTATCCCCGTGCCCTTCCCTGTCACCTCTTTAACCGTCCTTCCCGTAATCACGGCGGCCATTGCGGAGGACGGCGTTGTGTTGGCTATGCCCATCTCACCGGTTGCGAACATCCTGATGCCCTTTTGGGCATATTCGCGGGCAAGGGCGATTCCAACATTTACACATTTTATTGCCTCATCGCGCGTCATGGCCGGCCCTTTTGCCATATTTTTCGTCCCATAGACCACCTTTTTTTGTATCAGTCCCGGGCAATCCTTAAAATCATAATTCACGCCGGCATCAACAACCAGCACATCAGCCCCCGCGTGTCTGGCAAGGACATTAATCCCCGCGCCGCCTCTCAGAAAATTAAGCACCATCTGGGGCGTAACCTCAGCCGGAAACGCCGACACGCCTTCCTGCGCCACCCCGTGGTCACCGGCAAACACAAAGACCGCCTTTTTCGGTATCTCCGGCATCACGTCTTCGTATATGGCAACAAGACGCGCGGCAAACCGCTCCAGCAACCCAAGGCTGCCCTGTGGTTTGGTTAATATATCAAGCCTGCTTTGGGCCTTCTCAAAAAACTCCTTCTTTAACGGCCTTATGTTGCTGGATGCGGCTTTGATAGTTTCCATAGTGTATTTTAAATCCTCCTTTGCGTCTTATTTTAATTTCAGAGGCAGCCCGCTGACTACAAAAAATACCTCGTCAGAAACGGCGGCCACCTGCTGATTGAGAAGTCCGGCCGCGTCCCTAAAGACCCTCGCCAGCTTATTGTCCGGCACTATTGACATGCCTACCTCGTTCGACACGAGGTAAAGATGTGTGTCTTTTGACTCTGTGGCCTTGAGTTTCTTTAATCTCGATATAAAATCATCAATTTCTTTTGTGACCGTCTCGATTTCAGGAAACGGCTCCCTCATCAAACAATTAGAAAGCCAGAGCGTGAGGCAGGCCACTAAAATCACATCGTAGGATTCCACAAGTTCGGCAATC
>JADFXO010000059.1:0-463 GCA_015233485.1 Nitrospirota bacterium | reverse complement strand
TTCAAATGTCTCCCACACGTCTGACCGCTGCCGTTTGTGGGCGTCGATTCGTATGCGCATCTCATCGTCAAGCGGCTCTGCGGTTGCTATAAAAGCCTTCTTACCGCTGCGCTGCTCAGATAGTTTTAGCGCATAGGAACTCTTGCCGCTTCTTGAGCCGCCGGTTATGAATATTATTTTCATGCTCAGCCTCTGCCCGCGGTCTTCTCAGGCCATCTGTAGCCCCGCGGGGTTATTATCCAGCCGCCGTAGCTGAAGGACTGTGAATTGCCTATGATGATGGCCGTCTGCATATCTATTTCATGGTTGAGCATATCTGATAGGGTCGTTATGGTTATACTCTCGTCCGCCCTTGCCGCACCTTTGACTATGCCGGCGGGGGTTATACTGCTTTTATATTTCAGAAGTATCTCCCTTGCCTTATTAATATGAGACGGCCTGCCCTTGCTTTTAGGATTATATA
>JADFXO010000058.1 GCA_015233485.1 Nitrospirota bacterium | reverse complement strand
TCAGCGCCGTGGCAGTTGTGGCTGCCGGTGAAACAGGTGGGAATTGCGCGGTGTGCGGGATGCAGCCCGACGCCCGAAGCCATATGCAGATCGTCCTGCCCGATGGAACAAAGGTGGATTTGTGCTGTCTTAATTGTGCCGCAACTTATATGAAGCAACACCCCGATGCGAAAATCGAATCAATTAAGTCAGCCGATTATAATACAAAGGAATTTATTGATGCCAGGACGGCCTTTTGGGTAGTTGGTGGAAAGAAAGAGGGGATTATGAGTCCTGTGGCGAAATGGAGTTTTGCCAAAAAGGAAGACGCCGCCAAATACGCCGCGGCAAACGGGGGGGAAATAACTACTTTCGATTCCGCCCTCGACACTACGCGCAATGAAATAGCTTCGGCGCCTTCGGACGCCCATCACATGCACGGCGGCCATGACATGATGCACATGCAGATGGAGCCCGGCGCTCAACTTATATATAACCCTGCCTTTAGCGACGATGTGTATCATACCCATCCCGCCGGCATGTGGATGGTCAATTATAAGTTTATGTATATGAATATGAATGGCCTTGGGGCCGGCAGCTCTAACGTCAAAACAGCCGATGTCGGATATAAGAGAAAAACACCATACGAATATATGATGATCCCCACCCGTATGACTATGAGTATGCAGATGTTGATGGCAATGTATGGAATCACTGATGAACTGACCGTGATGGCAATGGGGAATTATCAAACCAAAAAAATGGGTATGCTTATGGACATGGGGCCTGCAAGCTCATCCAGTAGTTCGTCCGGCAGCTCATCAGGTGGGATGTCAAGTGGTTCATCTGGCGGGATGTCAGGTGGTTCTTCAGGCGGGATGTCCTCCGGCGGCTCTTCAAGCGGAATGTCCAGTAATTCTTCCAGTGGGATGTCCTCTAATAGTTCTATGTCCTCCAGCAGTTCAATGTCCTCCAGCTCATCCAGTGGGATGTCAGGCAGTGGGGCGTTAAAAACCGAGGCTCCCATGGAAACGAGCGGCTTTGGAGATACGGAGATAAGAGGCATATACAAGATAAGTAAATACTTGGTAGGCAGTCTTGGCCTAAGCCTTCCTACCGGTGACATCAATCAGGTAACGGCAATGATGGGAACTACCTACCGTGCACCTTACGACATGCAGCTTGGCGACGGCACGTTCGACCTGAAACCTGCACTAACATTATCAAAGACGACAGACGACGGCAACTGGAACTATGGAGGACAGGCCATGTACACCTGGCACACCGGCAACAACAGTAACGGTTGGCGGTACGGGGACAGCTTTCAGGCGATGACATGGATTCAGCGTGCCCTTGGGCCTGCCTCAGCATGGTTTCGCCTGGCTTATAACGACACCGGCAAGATCAGGGGGGAAGACCAGGAGATAGCTAAGATAATCACCGGCGCTTCCATGCCCGACGCGGTGACGTCAAATTACGGTGGACAGCGTCTGGACACTATCCTGGGTTTGAGCTTCGCTAAAGGCCCTTTCAGCGTCGGAGTTGAGGGCGGTATGCCCGTGTATCAGTACCTCAATGGTCTGCAGATGAGGACAACATGGTTTATGACGGCAGGGATTCAGATAATGTTTTAGCGTTAAGACAAGGCAAGCAGACCGGCAGCGCTACCGTCTCCTATCGCAAGCGCTGCCGTTTCCTATTGCACGACATTCACTCCCCACTTCTGAAGCCACCCACATATAAACTCTAAGGATTCCTTATGCTCTTCGGCTCCCCTGTTCTTTATCCTCATAGGCCTTCCAAAGGTAATATAAACCTTCTTAGAAGCGTCAATCTTGCCGAAATCCTTTAAAATCCTGCCGGCCCGCCACGCGTCCGATTTAACGGCAACCGGCACTACCGGCACTCCTGCCCGCAGGGCAAGTTTTATTCCCATCGTATTATAATTTTTCGGCGCAAAATCCACCGACCTTGTGCTCTGAGGAAATATTATCATAGACTTCCCGCTGTTCAGCTTCTTAGCGCCCTCGGTAAGGACAGTATTGAGGTCTTCACGTGCGTTCACCCTTTTTACAACCACCGAGTCCATAGCAACCATTATATCCTTAAACACAGGATATTTTAACAGGCTGTCCTTTATGACAAAGGTCATCTCCTTGTAAGGACATATAAAGCCGGGCAGGACAAAGGTCTCCAGCACGCTCATGTGATTTGGCATATATACGCAAGGCCCATCAACACTGCTGACATTCTCCACCCCGTTTACCTCAAACTCTACCCCACTGCCCTCAAGCGCCTTTAAAATACCGTAAGCAGTGGCATGGAAATTGTCGTTCACTAAACCATTTTTCTTTGCCTCAACCCCCAGTCTGTACAAAATGTCAAGCAGTCTCCTATAAAACCTTAATGACGGAATCCACCCGGACGTCCTGGCAGGCAGCGGACTTCTGTATGAGCCATTGATAATATCTAATCCCTTCATCGCCGTAATTATACCATATGAGTTTTTACTTATAAAACTACATTAACCGGATATGAGGAATTTTTTTTACTTGAATGTCTTGTTTCTACCGGAATAATCTGCCGGGGGCAGTTTTAACGGCGGGCATTTGGACGCGCAGCCTCAGGTTGAGACAGGACTGGGGGCTCCGCCATGCGAGATTTCCTATTTGAGGAGGATATTACTGAAATCGTCATCTCAACAGTTCGCTCGAATAATACCCGCACCAAAAGCAACCTTGTCCATTTTTCACCTGATAGTTCACACATCTGTCCTGAGGGATAAGCAACCCCTCTTCTTTACAGTAAATATTGAAGTGCTCGGTGTACACAGCGCTGACTGTCATATTGTTTTCCTCCTTATTTATATAATCGTCAGTTCCCATGATATACTTTAATTACTGCAAGATTCACGCCAACGCCGGGGCAAAAAAATATCTCGTAAATATAAATAGTTATGAATAACCCCCCACGCAGCGACTGCCCAATGATGCAAATACAACGTATTTTTTGCCGCCTTGTGTCAATATAATCACAGGCTAAGGCGCTGTGTTGTCTATTAACACATGAGGTTTGACTATTTGGCCTTCAATTTACTATACTCTCCATTGTTATTTGTTCAGCATCCCGGAACACGGTGGAAGTCCGTGGCAGTCCCGCTGCTGTAAGTGGTGACGAAGGCTGCAGTATCTTGCCACTGCTATGGGGTTTAACCATAGTGGGAAGGCGGCGGCCGTTAGGTTTGAGCCACAAGCCAGAAGACCTGCTGAAACGATAGGTTGAAACGATAGATAGTTATATATCAGGAATCTAATGGTAAAGGGTTCCGAATGATGCCTTTGGCATCTTCGGAGCCTTTTTTTTATTCAAATGAATTTTATCAGGAGACTTGTATGACACAAATTGAACGGGCGTTAAAGGGCGAAAATACAGAGGAGGCAAAGTCAGTCGCGGCAGACGAGAAACTGGATGTCAACGTCGTAGTGCGCCGCGTGGCGTCAGGTAAGATAGTAATTCCATCAAACACAAAGAGAAAAGTCAAGACCATCGGCATTGGCAAGGGCCTGAGGACTAAGGTCAATGCCTCTATTGGTACGTCAACCGACATCATCGACCCCGCGATGGAAATAGAAAAAGCAAAGACAGCCGAAAAATACGGCGCCGATACCATAATGGACCTAAGCGTAGGCGGCAATATAACAGAAATCAGGGGGGCCGTAATGGACGCCGTAACACTCCCGCTGGGAACCGTCCCCCTTTATGAGGCATTTGCTGTTGCCGCGGAAAGATATGGTTCGATTACGAAAATGCCTGAGGAGCTGCTGTGGGAAATAATAGAGAGGCAATGTGAAGAAGGTGTGTCTTTTATGGCAATCCACTGCGGCATAAACAGGCTTACCCTTGAGGTCTTGAAAAAACAGCATTATCGCTATGGCGGACTAGTCTCAAAGGGCGGGGCTTGCATGGTAGCCTGGATGCAGTATAATGACAAGGAGAATCCCCTGTACGCTAATTTTGACAGGGTCGCTGAAATCCTGAAGCGCCACGATGTAGTCCTGAGCCTTGGCAATGGATTTCGGGCGGGGGCTATACATGACGCCACGGACAGGGTTGCGATTCAGGAGTTGATAATAAACTGTGAATTCGCGGAGATAGGCCGCGCCATGGGCTGCCAGACTATGGTTGAAGGACCGGGGCATATCCCCATCAACGAGATCGAGGCAAACATTATACTTGCAAAGAAGATGAGTGGCGAGTCCCCTTTTTATATGCTCGGGCCAATCACTACGGACATAGCGCCCGGATATGACCACATAACCTCGGCCATAGGCGCGGCCATTTCGGCGTCCTATGGGGTAGATTTCTTGTGTTACGTAACGCCTGCCGAGCACCTTGGACTGCCTTTTATTGAGGATGTCAGAGAGGGCGTCATAGCGGCAAAGATAGCAGCCCATATCGGCGACATGGTTAAACTCTCTGACACGGACAGAGATAAGCAAATCAGCAAGGCAAGAAGAAACATGGACTGGAAGACACAGTTTAACCTGGCAATAGACCCGGAGAGGGCTGTTGCAATAAGGAGTAAACGAAAAACCAGCGATGAGCACTCATGCACGATGTGCGGAAAGTTCTGCGCCAATGATATGCTTCAAGGCATGTTCGAAAAACACGCAAAGGCAACAGATAAGGAATAGCCAGAGTACCGCAGCCGCCAACAGGCGGCAGCCCAAATTAAATAAATAAAACAAGTACGAGAATATGGGGTGAAGGGGGATTATCCCCCTTCGTCTTTAATCCTTAGACTATTTACTTTACCTCCCCGCTTAATATACCATGTTTTATGAAGACACTCAGAGAGTTGAGAGAGCAAGCGGTTGCCGATGTCGAAGCCAAGGCTATTACCAGGGCGCTCAAACTTTCGAAGGGTAATAAGTCCACCGCTTCCAGGATTCTTGATGTTGACTACAAAACCCTTCTGACAAAAATTAAGCGGTATAACATATCCTGAATATCCTTAATTCCCGGCGCATTCAGATACGGGTTGCGTATTTCAGTTCATCGAATGTTATCCTGAACACGGTTCCTTTTGTCCTGTCAAGGATGATTTTGCCATGCAGCTGCGACTCGGCAATGCTGCTCACAAGCTGCAGGCCCAGCGATTCCGTCGTCCTGAAGTCAATATCACTGTTCAGCCCTATCCCTGTGTCGCCAACTGTCAGCTCATAAGCATTGCCGTCCATTTCCCTTAATCGTACGCTGATTTCACCTTTCTGGCCCTTTTTAAAGGCATATTTAAGCGAGTTGGAGATCAGTTCATTTATAACCAACCCGCACGGAATCGCTGTATCTATGCCCATAGACACGTCGGCGGTGTCTATATTAAATTTAATGTCTTTCTTATTGACCCCGTATGAACTAAAAAGGCCGGAGCAGAGATTATTGACATAATCGCCGAAATCGATGCGTGACAGGTCTTTCGAGTTGTAGAGTTTCTCGTGTATCAGGGCCATTGAACGAATCCGGTGTTCACTGTCTTTGAACATTGCAGAGAGTTTATTGTCCTTTACATATCTGGCCTGAAGCCTCAGAAGACTCGATATCACCTGCATGTTATTTTTTACCCTGTGGTGGATTTCCCTAAGCAGCACCTCTTTTTCGGTAAGCGAGGCCATCAATGCCTCGTTTAGTTTGATTATCTGCCGCTGACGGTATATGGCCTCGGCACATACGTCCAATATTTTTTCCAGGGTTTCAAGTCTTATAGGTTTTACTATGTACTTATCAACGCCTACATCTATGGCCGACATTAAGAACTCAGTGTCGTTGTGTGACGTTGTAACGATGACATACGCGTCTGGGTTTATTTCCTTTATCGCCCTTGACATCGTTAACCCGTCCATCACCGGCATTCTGATGTCAGTAATGACTATCTCAGGTTTGTGCCTGTTGTACAATTGCAGCCCTTCCATACCGTCTGAGGCAAAAAAGACCTCCCCCGCGTGCTTAGACAGAAACCGCATCAAGGCCTTCCTTGCCGCCGCGTCGTCCTCTACATACAGAATGGCCAGCTCCTCGTGAACTTGTCCTCCAGATGCTTCCATTTTCGACTCTAACACCTTCGCCCTTTCTTTAGTTTATCTTTGAGTTATTTTTAAGAAATACCTCACGGAATATGTTACCATAAGAAATGTATAAAAAAATATTGACTTCTATGTGCTATAAGATATTTAATATAAGGGTGATGTCCAAGACGACGAGGATGCTGTTAACAATGAGGCTGCTGTTAATCGCGGCGCTGTGCCTGGCTGTATGTGCGGCATGTGCTAAAGAGGTCGTTAAACCAGCGTATGAAAACCCGAAAGACTCCTACGCCAAGGCGATAAAACTTATTGAAGACAAGGAATACGACGCAGGGCGAGGGCTACTCGTAGAGATTACCAACAGGGATACAGTAACCGACTATGCCCCGCTTGCCCAGATTAAGATTGCCGAGTCATATATAAAGACTGATGAGCCTGAGATTGCCCTGGAGGAATACCAGAAATTTCTCAAAAAATATCCTGACAACAAATATTCCTCTTATGCCAAGTATCAGGTCGCTACACTGACGTTTAACACCATTGAGGGACCTGACAGGGGTTACAAGGCGGCCTATACCGCGATAAAGGAATTCCAGTCTCTAAACGAGCAATACCCAAGAAACCCCTACAAGGAAATCGTCCCATTGAGAATCGAAAAGAGCCGCAATGTCCTTGCCGAACACGAATTCTACGTTGGTGAGTTTTATTTAAAAAAGGATGCCTTCTCAGCCGCACTGAGGAGATTCAATATCATAATAGACAAATATCCCGAATACCCGGACATGGGAAAGCTTTACTACCACATGGGTCTTGCCTATAAAGGCATGGGAGACTCCGCTAAGGCGCGGGAATATATCGAGAAGGCCAAAGGCAGCACCAACGATACTGTACTCTTGAAAAAGATTGACAAGGAGTTGTCTAAACTCAAGTCTTGAGATACTATCCGGTTTTTCTTAACCTTGCAGGGAAGCAGTGCGTAGTAATAGGCGGTGGAAAGGTGGCTCAACGTAAGGTATTGTCCCTTCTAAAGGCCGGTGCGAGTGTTACCGTGATTAGCCCCGCGCTTACGCCTAAGCTCGTCGGGCTTAAAAGCCGCGGCTCTATCAGGCACATTGACAGGCAGTATGAGGACGGCGACCTCAAAGGCGCGTTTTTGACCGTCTCAGCAACGGGCGCAGTTGGATTAAACGACAAAATAGCCGGCAGCCTTAATGACTCCGGTGGCAGCCTTAATGAATCGGGTGGCAGCATTATCGCCTCCAATGGCAGCCTCCTCAATGCCGCCGACCAACCCGATAAGTGCGATTATATCGTCCCATCTCAGATAACATGCGGGCAGCTTGCCATTGCCGTTTCGACATCCGGCATAAGCCCTGCCCTATCGCGGACAATTGCGGCAGAGCTGAGGCAGATGTTCGGCGGGGATTTCTCCTCATATCTGTCATTTCTAAAAAAATTCAGACATAAGGTCATCGCCTCCACCAGCAGGACGCCGGACAGGGCCGCCCTGCTAAAAATGGCAGGAAGCAGCGCCTCTGTTGCCGCCGTACGGGAGGGGCGGCTGAAGGAATTAAAGGCTGAGTTAACGAAAAGGCTTGATGAATTATCGAATTGAAACGATGGAGAAAAAAACCCTTACGCATATAGATGAGTTGGGAAACGCGAGGATGGTGGATGTCACAGAAAAGGCCTCGACCCGTAGAGAGGCCGTGGCCGCTGGTTCGATAGCGATGGCCGCAGCAACCTTGTCGCTCGTAAAAACAGGCGGCCTGCCAAAGGGAGATGTCCTCTCAACGGCGCGTATTGCCGGCATTATGGGGGCAAAACAGACATCTAACCTTATACCCATGTGCCACCCCATAACAATTACATCTGTAAAAATTGAATTTCTCATAGACGACGAAAACAATTCGATAGAGGCAGTGGCCACCGTGAAGACCGTAGGCCAAACCGGCGTGGAGATGGAGGCCATTACAGCAGTTACTACCGCGTTGTTGACTATTTATGACATGTGTAAGGCCGTTGATAAGGAAATGGAATTAACAGGTATTATGCTGATAAAAAAAACCGGCGGCAAAAGCGGCAGTTTTGAGAGGCGGCTATTATAAAGGTAAAGATTTGTGGGATAACAAATATGAGGGATGCCGTGGCGGCGGTGGATTTTGGTGCCGATGCCCTCGGTTTTGTGTTCTATGAGAATAGTCCGCGGCATATAACGCCGGAAACGGCCGCCGGGATAATTGAGGCGTTACCGCCATTTATCACAACCGTAGGGGTATTTGTTGACGAGACAGAGAAAAAAATTAATAAAATCAAGGGGGCCGCTGGTTTTGACGTCGTCCAGCTCCACGGCAACGAACCTCCGGAGATGGCCGTGCTTTGGCCAAAGGTCATAAAGGCGTTCCGGATTAGAGACTTCACAGACCTTGAGCCGCTGTCAAAGTTCCATGTCGTGGTGACGGCGTTCCTTCTCGACGCATACGCGGAGGATTCATTCGGCGGCACGGGCAAGCTCTTCAACTGGGAAATAGCCGTGGAGGCGCGCCAGTTCGGGAAGATAATCCTTTCGGGTGGATTAAACCCCGATAATATCGAGGCCGCTGTAAGAAAAGTCTCCCCCTACGCGGTTGACGTAAGCTCAGGCGTTGAGGCATCTAAAGGAAAAAAAGACCACGTCAGGATGAGACAGTTTATAGAAAGGGCAAAAAAAACATTTCAATAAAAAAACAGCTTGCATAAATCATCATTAATGTTATAGGATAGATGAAAGAGAGATTGAGTGGAAATTAAACGTATTTCGTTCATAGAGGCAAAGTCGCCGGGAAACCACATATTCAGTAAGTTTCCGATACCCAGAGTAGGCACGATACTGCTTTCGACAATTCTAAGGGACAGAGGATATGAAGTTAAAGCATTTATTGAGGATGTAGGCCGCCCCGACTGGACATATATCGAAAGCTCCGACATCGTGTGTATCTCTACGATAACCTCGACTGCGCCCAGGGCATATAAGATAGCCGAGAGGGTTAAGGCCAGGGGGATACCGGTAGTTATGGGCGGGGCACATACCACATTTCTGCCTGAGGAGGCCCTCGCCTGCGCGGATTATGTGCTGCGCGGAGAGGCAGACCATTCCATCACCGCGCTGTTTGATTACCTTGAGCATGGCAAGCCTTCAATAGACGCCATAGCCGGGCTTTCATATAAAGACGCCGCTGGAAACTGTATCCACAATCCGGACAGCGCCCGCGTTATGGACCTTGACTCGCTGCCCATCCCGGACATTACACTGGTGCAGGAATGGGACCACATGAAAATATACCCTGTCTCTACGTCGAGGGGATGCCCGTTTAACTGTAAATTCTGCTCCGTTATCAGGGTTTTCGGAAGACAGTACCGCTTTAACTCTGTCGAGCATTCACTTAGGGAGATTAAATACGCCTGTGCCAAGACTAAGGAAAACATATTTTTTGTCGACGATAATTTCTCAGCAAATAAAAAACGCACGAAGGAACTGCTTAAGGCCCTTATAGCGGATAAGATCAAACCTTTTTGGTCGGCACAGGTGCGTACCGACGTAGCGAAAGATGAAGAACTCCTTCGATTGTTTGCCGATTCGGGCTGTCACATGCTTTATATAGGTTTTGAATCCATCAATCCCGTTACGCTTGAGAGTTATAACAAGGGACAAAGTCTGGATGAAATCGTCAGATGTATTAAGGCCGTTCAGGCCCACGGCATTGATATACACGGGATGTTCGTCCTCGGCGCTGACACCGACGATGTGGACACGATTAAAAAGACGGCGGACTTCGCGATAAACCTTGGCATAGACACCGTTCAGTTTATGATTCTTACTCCTTTGCCCGGAACTCCGTTTTTCTTTGAGATGCAGCAATCGGGCAGGCTTCTTCATACCGACTGGAGCAAGTACGACGCCCATCATGTTATATATAAACCTACGCTTATGAAGCCGCAGACGCTGCACATGGAGACATTTAAGGCAATGGGGCGTTTTTACTCATGGAAATACATTGCAAAACATGTGGCAAAGCTTGATTTCTTTCACGTTGCCGTTGGTTTTTATGGCAAAAGGGCCGTCAGGGAGGCACTTGACGAGGCGAAGGACTACTTTGCCGCCCTGAGCGGCAAATTGGATTGTCCCGAAACACACGTTACCGCGTAAACCGCCTCAGTGTAAATAATATAAATCACAAATAAAGCTATGGACGAGGCGGATGGACGAAATAGAGATACCAAATCCCGAAGAACTCAAAGAAAAGAGAAACGATAAGTTCTCAAAAAGAATCGCCCTCGTTACCGCCATATACGCCGTGTTTCTTGCCATCGCCTCATTAGGGGGAGGCCACGCAATGAAGGGGCTTCTCGTGTCCTCACAAGAGTCATCCAACCAGTGGGCATATTACCAGTCGAAGGCCATCAGAGAACACGCATATAAGATTCAAAAACAAGTCCTTGAGGCACACCTTCTTGAGATAAAAGATACAATGAAGCCGGCAATTATAGAGAAATACGAATCTACGATAAGAACATTCTCAGAGGAGGAGGCCCGCTTCAGCAAGGAAAAACAGGAAATCGAACACAAGGCCAGAGAAATCTCAATCGAACGAGACAAAAACGGCAAGAAAGACCCATACTTTGAATATGCGGAGGTGCTGCTTCAGATTTCCATCGTCCTGGCCTCGGTGGCAATAATCTCGCACTCTCACCCCGTGTTTTACACGTCTGTGTGTTCAGCCCTCACCGGAATATTTATGGTGTTTAACGGATTCTTTCTTTTTGTAAACATCCCATTTTTGGACTGATACTAAGTTGCAGCTATTGGACTGATACTAAGACGCAACTAAATGAATCGAACATAAAGTTTGTCATTCCTGCGAAAGCAGGAATCCAGCCCTAATACCCAAATCGAATCATGTTGGATCACAGCCCTTTAGTCTGTAACGCCGTGCTTGTGGGGGACGGCGTTGGCATACAGTCCCGTTCCTGAAAGACTGGATTCCTGCTTTCGCAGGAATGACAGAATAAGACACGACACATCCCTGTCATAGCGCGCTTGCCCTGACACACCTGCCCGAACCGCGCCGCCTGCCGCGCTATTTAAATGCTCCTGCCTTACTTATGTCTATTTTACTTATGCCTGCCCTGCCCTTCTTTCAGCTTCTTTTCTTGTATGGTCTTTTTGCCTTAGGCTCTTCATCACTTTTAGGGCCGGTCTTTGACGCTGCCGCCTTCTTTTCGGCCTTATCGGCTGCAAACATATCGGAGTTTTTTACCGCGACCGCAATGTGCTGCTTCTGCTCGGTTGCGATGTATTTTTTCATTTCTGTCTCGTAGGGCTTTTTTTCTTCCACAGCAGGCTTTTTCACTTCTTCATTGACTGGCCTGACGAGCTTGATTGGCTCGATGGGCTTTTTCTCCTCAGCCACAACCGGCCTTTCTACTTCAACGTGGGCTGATTTCTCTGCCTCTGGTTTTACCGCAACTTCCGGTTCTGTGTGTGGAGCGCCATAAAGACGCCTGGACGCCTCAAGCATATCGCCGATGTATCTCTGTGTCTCTTCCGAGATAGCAATCCCGACTTTTTCGATCTCCTCCAGCAGCCTCAACCAATCGGCATGTTCCCACATCCCCTTGGTCTCGTCTATAAATCGGGCAATACTCTTAGGAACATCGGTAACAATCCTGAGCATATCATCTTTACCCGTCTTGGATAAATACAATTTCTTGAGCGACTCTACTGTCGCACCAAGGTTATATATGATGTCGCCTGACATCTCATAACCCATACGCTGCACCTTCGACACAAGCCTCTCCCATTCCAAATGGTCCCACGTGCCTTTCTGCATGTCCACAAATTTCCCTACCGTGTTAATTAGATCGTCGAATTTCGCCATTTTAGATTTCTCCTTATCGATTTTCAAAGATATGGCATGATAGCATTTATAGATATATTTTGACAATCGGTTTTTTGGCACTTTTTTGACCGCTTACGATACTGCCGGGCGCGGCTGTCAATTTGCACAGGTTTTATTCTATATTAATAATGTTGCCCAGCCTTTTTAGCAGGCGGCACAGGGATTACCGGACACTTGCGGAGGCGGCTTATAAGATGGACTTCTCACCCGCGTATATCGGGATGTGCGAAAAGGCGGTATTCATTCAGCAGACATGGAGCATCGAATATGGAGATTTTTACTGCGACAAAAGCGCCGTGTTCGCAACCAGAGACGGCGGAGGCAGCATATCGCTCGTCGATGGCAAGGTGCTGATAGACGTAATGAATCAGGCATTCAAACGATCAAAGGCGGTGTGGCTGCCGCGGCAGGACCAGTTGCAGGAACTGCTCAATATCACCGAACCGTTTGATGTAGTCCAAATGTTGAATGAGTTCCTTGGCACTGTGGACAATGACACGAGGCGGCGGTGGACTTCAATGGAGCAGCTCTTTCTCTGTGCGTATACGCTGAGAGTGCATAAAAAAAAATGGACAGGCGCCGATTGGGTATAAAATCAGGAGGGGGTTTATAAAGATGGCCAAAGTTAGGGGTGCGGGTGGGACATCGGGCGGGATAGGCAGCTTTTTAATGGGCCTCATAATGGTGATAGTGGGCGGGTATTTACTTTTGAATCATGTGATGGTCAGCTCAGGCAGCTGGTATATATGGGGACATTCGGCCTTTGGGATGACGTTAATCCCGTTGTTATTCGGGATCGGGATATTGTTTTTTAATGGCAGCTCAATTGCCGGCTGGGTCTTGACGATAGGCGGGGGCTTAGTAATCTTAGCCGGCATAATCACCCGCCTCGACATCTACTTTCGCCCGACAAGCCTTTTTAATACCCTGCTGATGCTCACAATGCTTGTCGGGGGCATAGGGCTTGTGGCGCGTTCACTGAAAGAGCACTAATACTAAAAAGATTAAAGACGAAGGGGGATAATCCCCCTTCACCCCGTATTCACGTACACGTTGGACTATTGAATTTAGGCTGCCGCCTGTTGGCGGCTTCGGTACTCCGGCCCTTCGTGTTGCCAGTACGACGCTTAAAATCTATCTGCTTTTGTTGTAGAATATATAGCCCCAGTTAGAATTAACGGTCACGTTTTTATGAAACCCGCTTACGTCAAATTCCCAATTAGGGTCAACGAGAAGGTCTTTCCATCGGCCGTTAACATCGAATGGCACAGATACGGTCTTTCTGTCCTGAGAGAAGTTCAACACTACAACAAACCGCTCCACCTCCGCAAACCGCCCAACCTCTCCATTGAGATTACCCATGCGGCGAAATATCACTATCTGATTGTCTGCGTCCATTCCGTATCCTTCCTGATTCGGTTTTCTCATCCAATCTGCCCAATCGGGATAGAAGTCATCACTGCGAAGGGTGTCAAATGCAAGGCGTAACCCGATCAGTTTTTTGTACAGATCAGACAATGGTTTCCCTATATTATCACCCGAAAGCTCCCATCGCAATGGTCTGGGAATTACCCTGCGCCCTGAGCCTTTGTCGTCTTCCATAACCCATGCGTCTTCGGCAAATTCCTGACCGTTGAGGATCATAGGAACCCCTGGCATTGTCATCATTGCAATGACATAGGGCTGTGTGCGGTACCACTGCATTGCGCCTGAACCCTGGTTATTGTCTCTCGCACCGGCCCACCACGCCACATGAGAGTGGTCATGATTAGTCAGGTACGTAGTGGCCACCTTGTTGTCTTTGCTTGTAGCGCCACCCTCTTTTAACCACTTGTTGCCGTTTAAGGCTATCAGTAGTCTCGGGTTTATAGTCCAGTTCAAGAGGCTGTCACGCGTGTTGTCATACAAAGAGTTATCCCAATAACTCGTGGCCTTTGTCTGCTTTGTTACCTGGGCGGCGCTCATATCAATATGCTCAAGGGTCAGGGAAAAGTTATTTTCGCCCTTTTCAGAGACGTGATTGGTTATGTCTTCAAGAAGCTTCGGCAGCCCGCGATTGTCGCCGCTTATGTAGTAATTGGTGGTGTTGTCAAATCTGATACCGTCTATCTTAAATTCATCCATCCAGTAACAACACACGTCCCTGATGAATTCCTGTGTACAGTCATTGTGATAATCCAGGTCAGTTAAACCTCCGAAAGCGCCTCCAAATTGCCCAACGTACGGGCAATCGTCCTTTTTCTGGTAAAAATGATAGTAAGGAAACTTATTTACATCGTCTGCTGAGTGGTTGTAAACCCCGTCCATAATGACGTGAATCCCTTTCTTGTGGCATTCAGAAATCAATATCTTCAGCAGAGAGAGTTTCTCTGATGGCTTGCCAACGGCGTTAGTGTAACGATACTCTACCGAAAAATATTGATACGGCGTATATCCCCAGCTATAACCATAACCCGGCCACGCCGTCCACGGCATAAATAATACGGCGTTGACGCCAAGGTCAGCTACATAGGAAATCTTCTCTGTAACCGCTTCAATAGGCGCAGTACCGCCGCGATACTCAGCCGTAAAGTCGTCTATATTCAGTTCATATACGACAAGGTCGCGATGCGGTTTTCTCGGAACACTAAGCGATACCACGCTAAGATAGCTGCCGCCAACAACAAATGCCGAATTCTGGTTTTGACTGCCGCCGTAACGAGCACACGGGTCGGTACACCAACGAGGGTCAACAGCGGAGTCTTGAAATGTAACATAGTACTTGTACTCGTAAAATCCTTCAGTCAGCTCAACATCAGTGGTATAATGCCAAAGCCAGCCCTTAGTGTCCGATTCAAGCTCCATAACAGGGGCGTCGGCAGGGTCCCAATTTGCCTGTTTCTTTTGAAGTTGTTCCTGAAATGTCCCGATTACTTTGATTTCTTTAATCTTCGGGTCGCGTACGTTGGGGATAAAAAGCTTAAACTCAACTTTTCCCTTGTCTGAATCTTTTCCTACCTGTCTCGCTCCAAAGCCTTCGTACATAATTTCCTCCTCCTAATTTATTTAATGAGATAAGACTGTTAATCGCAATAACCATGCCAGATTAATATCATTATATATCAGTATGTTACATTTTATGACGCCTCAAATATATGGAATTTACACCCAATATTGGAATTTCGATACCATCACAACATCGCCGCGGTTTCATGTCCGAACCGCACAAGGCAAGGCATTCATCTCTATCAGCCCGATCACATCGACGCCCTACCCCCACCATCACCCATTCAATCACGGTAAATTTGTTCTCCATCAAGCAAGTGCCGTAGAAGCAGAGTTTTTTGACATACGTAAGTAGTCGAAGACCAAGCGAATGTTAAGCATAAGCTCTCTCATTTTCTGTGCTACGCTGCGGACA
>JADFXO010000057.1:10754-15400 GCA_015233485.1 Nitrospirota bacterium | reverse complement strand
ATCCAGCTCCAGTTGAATTACAAGGAGGAAGTGAGCAATGTCTAAGGACAAAAAAGCAGACGATGTAAAGACAGTAACGATGGAACCGTTAATAGACCCGGACGAAGCCCAAAGGGCGCTGGCATTACGGGGCTTGGAAGTGGCAGACCGCCGACACAAAACGAAGACCATTGAGGGCGATATGCCGTATAGCAAGGATTTGTACGTCAATCAGATACGGGCAGAATTGAAACGCTCGGCTAACTCGTTACTTATGGCCGGCAAAATGCTGCTCGTAGTCAAAGAAAATGAGCCTCACGGCGAGTTTGAACGGGTTGTAGAAGAGGTAATCGGTATTCCCTGTAGATCAGCCTATCGGATGATGAATGTTGCTCTAAAAGCGGAAAAGCACCCTAAAATCGATGTCACGAGCTTTGACAGAATATCAAATATCTACACCCTCTTAGAAGCCCCGGAAGAAGACCTGAAGGAATTGGAGGAAAAAGGCGTGATGGCGGGAGCGACGCTGGACGAGTGGTCGGGGATGAGCGTCAAAGAGATGCGGGCGAAGATTCATAAGCTCAAACACGATGTAGATAAGATCGTGAAGGAAGAGACCAAGGGGCTGAAGATTGAGGTGGATAGCTTAGTGAAACAGGTTGAGAAACTTCGTGCGTTTGATCCTGATGATAAGGATATTAACTGGTCAAAAGAGCAAATCAGCGTAATCGAGAAACAATTTATTGAGTTGCAGCTATCTATTCGAAAGCTGGTCATAGACCCGCGTTTAAAAAACAATCTACCTGCACAAGCGGCTGTAGCACAAAAGATTTACGGCATGGAGCGGATGATTAAATTCTTAATCCGCGACTGGATAGACACCGTCGAACCGGAAGAGAAATAGGCAAGGGATAGGAGAGGAAATATCAAATGGAAACGATAATAAACCCTACAATGCTCTCTGCGATACGCACAGAACTGGCCGCCTCCGGTTACGGACATAAGAGCGGCATTCTGGCTAAGTATTCCAGTATGCTCAAATATTCAACGGTGCAGATATATAGAGCCATAAAGTCGCTCAATCCGCATAACAACAAAACGAGAAAAGCAGAACCGTTGAAGCCGGAATATCGGGAGTGGGCGGGTATCGTTTTCCTGATAAAGAAGCGTCCACCGGAGGAGGCGGGGGAAATCTCCACAGATCAGGCCGTAGCAATAGCCGTCAGAGAGGGATTAATCCCGCCAGAAGGGTTGAACGTACCGGTTGGCACATATGACCGGATAGGCAGAGAACTTGGCCTGACCAAGCGCACTAAGCGGCGTAACCGCTGGCAGGCCGAAAGACCCAACGACGGCCACCACACGGACGCCTCAACGTCGCAGTATTTCTATGTTGCCAGGCGAATTGGCAATGACTACGTTTTAAAGCTGCATGAACCAAAAAACAAGGACTACAAAAACAAGCCTGTACTATGTGACCGGTTAAGACCGTGGTATTACGGTCTCGCAGACGACTATAGCGGCAAGGCCGTAGTGCGCTGTGTTGCGGCCCAGGGTGAGAATTATATGGATCACCTGTCTTTTCTGGAGTATGCGTGGTCAAAGATTGGCCTGCCTGAGCAATTGTTAGCAGATAAAGGGGCGCTGAACAGCGGCCTTGCATCGTCTGAATTCCTTAAAGAGCTTGGAATAGCGCTGCCACAAATGATGCCATATAAAAAAGAAGGCCACGGGAAAATCGAAAGAGTATGGGAAACCATGTGGCAGCGCTTTGAACTGCCATTTTTTAATGTTGACGAATGGAAAAAATACGAAATAACCCTAAGCGAATTAAACAAGTTATTAGAAAAATACCTTGAATCCGATTATAACCAGACAGAGCATAGATATGAGAGGAACCTGACCCACGAAGAGGCATGGAGAAAAATAAATCTCTACGGCGGCATAGTGATACTGCCGGAAAATGCCCTTGCATCGGTATCAAAATGGAAAAAGCGTGTTGTCGGCATAGATGGAACTCTACAATATAATGGCAAGACATACGAGGTAAAAGAGCTTTATGACGCCGATGTGTATGTATATGAAGGCGTATTTGAAGATAAACTCGTGGTACAGGATACTAAAACCGGTCTGAAATACGAAGTCGAGAAATTTGTACCTCTGAAGCTTGGCGAGTTCCGCGCACACCCCGAAACGCCGCACGAAAAGGCCGTCAAAGAGGCCAGGGCATTGACTATTTCAAGTATTCACCATGCAAAACCTGACAAGGGCAATGTCATCGACATGCCTATCAAAACCAAAGAAGAAAGGAGGATTGAAGACCCGTTCGATATAGAGCATTTCGCAAATATCGAGGCGGCAATGGTTCATTTTACGGCGCTTATGGGAACGTTTATAAGCAAAGAAGAGCGTGAGATGGTGGAGACGTTGATCTTGAAAAACAATCTAAGGAAAAGCTACGTATTAGACCTGGCCGCGGGCTTAAAGAAACGGCTACACGCGGCACAAGGTTAGGGGGCATTATGGAGATAAGCAGTTTGGAAACATTAGCTGAGTATGGATATAAAAAAGACCCGTTTAGCGTAACGATGGAAACCGTCGATTACCTGCGTATGAAACGGCTGATTGGATTGGCCTTAGCCAGCGATAGATACAAGTTTTTATCGATAACCGGCGAACGGGGCATCGGCAAATCCGTAACGGTAGGTAACGTGTTGAAGGACATGAACATACACATTGTCGAGACACTGTCAGCGGCCAAGGAGCGAATTCTTATCGAGGACATAGAGCGCTCAATGATCCTTGAATTGTCAAACGAGCGGCCGCGGCATAGGAAGGATTTAAGGGTAGTCCAGTTCCGGCATACAATCGGGAAGGCGTCCGAAAGTAAGCCGATTGTGCTGATACTTGAGGAGGCACACAGGATGCACGGCCAGACATTGCGGTCGCTGAAATCTACCCTTGAAAACACAAAGTGGAAGGGCCGCGCGAACCTGTTTACGGTTATCCTGATAGGCCACGGCAACGCCCTGGGGCGCGACGGCATGAGCGAAATAAGGCTCCGGGCCGACAGCGCGCAAATGGTAGGGCTATCGACAGACGAAATCAAACAGTACATCAAGGCAACAGTGGGTGAACATTTTGAGAATGGCGCCATAACCGCTATATCGAGCCTTAGAGACGCGCGGAACTACCTCGATTTGCAAAACATACTACTGGGGTTCATGGGCAGGGCGTTAGGATATGGCCGGCGGGTAGTAACGGAGGCAGACGTCATTACAGCCTGCGGCATTAAGCCGAACATTAAGGACATGCTTGAGAAAGTGGGGATAACCCAAGCCGATTTGGCCAAGAGGCTTGATCTGTCAAAGACTCTGACCAACAAAGTCATAAACGATAAGCAGGGGGACATCCCGAAAAGGACATTTGAGGAAGGGAAAGGCCAGATTATGGGGTTTTTGGCTGAGGAGTTAAGAAAAATAGACGGCAATAAAATAGACGACAATACGGAATTACTCGAAAAAGCGTCATAGGAGGTATGAAATGCAGGTCATCATCGAAGGGAAAAGCGAACTCAACAAGCACGGGATAAGGAGATTGCGCACGGTGCTGAAGGTGGACGACTACCGTGTTTATCACGAAATCCCGCAAATCGACAGGATATTTTGCCAGGAAGAGCGCGATTTCATTGACGTGGCCGCTTGCAATATAAAGCAAAGTAATAACGGACGCTGTTTTTGGTGCGATAAATGGCAATCAAGGAGGTTTTAAGTGATTGAGAGATGGGTTAACACTTTCGCCGTCATTGTCATCGGGTTTACGCTGTTTTACGGCGCGTGGCAGGCCGGCAGGTATTATGGATACGCGGAAAGCGATCAAAAAACAAAGGAGGAATATTATGCAAAAGCCAACGGATATTAAGACTTGGGACGGGGTGGACTCGGCGTTAAGGCGTATGGGCGAAATAGACATAGCCGTTGAAAACATCCAGGGGAGTATGACGCTGAAAATCAACGAACTCAATGCCCAGGCGGAAACAAAGGCCGAAGGACTAAAGAAAGAGAGGCAGGTCATAGAGAAGGCGATAACGGCATTTTGCGAAGAGCACAAACACGAGTTCGCAAAGACACGTTCAAAAGAACTCACCTTCGGAGTTGTCGCGTACCGCGTGACAACAAAGATAGCGATTCGCTCGATAAAGGCGTGTGTGGCGGCTATGAAGGCGTTTAAACTTAAGAAGTACCTGCGCATCGAGGAAAAGCCCGACAAGGAACTCATGCTTAATCTGGACGACCAAACGCTGGCAAAAGTCGGGGCAGCGAGGAAGACAGAAGACAATCTACGCATAGAACCGGCTATGGAAAAAATTAAGGAGGCCGCGTGAGCTATGGGGCGATACACAAAATTTAAGGAGTTAACGGATCATAAGCAAAACAAGCAGCACTATACATTAAATAAGAAGGCTACAACTCGAACCGGCAGTAGAAAGGACAAAAAGAGGCCATGCAAGCCATGAAGCGCTATGTTTTAAATAAGGCTGTTATGAACTATAAGCAAAACAAAAAGCAGATACTGCTTGGCTCTATCTTCGCGTTGGCCAAGCAAAACGGGATAGATGCGGACGACCTTCGTGATACCTATGCCATAATGCTAATAGGCAAGCGGTT
>JADFXO010000057.1:0-10657 GCA_015233485.1 Nitrospirota bacterium | reverse complement strand
GAGGAGCTTGAAGACGCGGCAAAAAGGCGCTGGGGCGCGGGGTGGAAGGACAGCCTCAACAAGTTCTGTAACAGCCATAGAGGGACTAAAACTCACTACAAATTCCTTAATGTTGCCAATCTGAAGGAGCTGAAGGACAGGATCAAAGAGTTAAACCGGATAGATGTATCTAAACAGCAATGAACAAATGGCTTAGCGATATAAGGATAGACGATCTGCCGGAGAAATACCGGCAGATGGCCGAGCTGGTCGGGATTGAAAATGTGTTACGCTTAGAGGAGAGTTATCAAGGGGAGCAGTTTTATTTTTCAAGCCTGTCAAAATTAATAACTCAAAAGAAAAAAGAGTATGTAAAGGCAAGATTCACGGGCAACAATCACAAGGAATTGGCAAAAGAAACGGGGTTTGCCGTGCGGTTTATCTATAAATTATTAAGCAGGACGAAACAAGCGGCTGACGCAAGACAAGGGAAATTGTTTTAGAGTGGAAAGATTAAAAGTTGTATCCTACGGCGGCGGGGTGAACTCGACGGCCATGACTATTCACCTTATCCGCTCAGGCAACGTGCCGGATTTGGTTTTATTTTGCGATACAGGGGCGGAGATGCCCCAGACGCTGGCTTACATAGCCTACTTTTCAAACTATCTAAAGCAATCTGTAGGCCGTGAGATTGTAATTACCCGTAAAACAGATAACAACGGTAACCCCGTCGGCCTGTATGATTATTGTATGGAAAGACGAACGATTCCATCAATTGTTAAGCGATGGTGTACAGATAAATTTAAATTAAAGCCGTTTGATGACTACTTAGCGCAGTTTTCAGGGCAAAAGGAGGTGTCTCTTGGGTTCGATGCAGGAGAGGACGGCCGCGTAGCAGGGGCATTGCAGCGGTGTCCGAGAAACGATCAGATTAAGACATTCCCGCTGCATGAAGCTGATATTGACCGTAAGGGATGTCTTAAGATTATACGTTCGGAGGGGCTTAGGGTGCCGCCCAAAAGTGGATGTTTCATCTGTCCCTTTGCAAAGCTGTCAATGTACAAGGCGATGAAGTTAAGACATCCTGAATTGTTTCTACGGGCTGTCGAATTGGAACGCAATAATAGACATAATCAAACTATCAAACAGGGGTATAGCCTCGTTGATTTAGACAAACAGCAGGAGTTAGATTTTTGCAGTACGGTAAAATTTAATGACGAATACGACATAGCCAAGCCATGCGGATGCTACGATGGGTAAGTTATTAACAATAAAAATCGAGCGCCAGGCAAAGACGGTGTTATTAACAATTTATCAACAGGCAATTCACAGGTTACTAACCCCCCCTGCACCCCCCAAAAGCTTTAAAGGATTCCTACTACTATAAATGTAAGAGGAAAGGATTAAAGGAAAACTGTCCAAGATTATGCCTTTTCAGTCAAACACCTGTTTGATTTTCTACCCTCTTTATAACCAAAGTAAGGCATTTTATAAGCATCCCAAACCAGATATTCGCATTTTTCAATGACTTAGTTTCTCGTGTTTCTATTATACCTGCAACCGCCCTCTGGCGTTTGGGACAGCCTCTCCGGTGGATGTGGCAATCTCGTATCTCCCCTCCGCCGGCTCCGGTGCGCTCTCCATGAGCGCCATGACCTTCGTGTTGTCAAACACAGCGCGGCCGGAGGTCAAAAACGCCTCTCTGGCGTCGCCCGGATATTCCTGGTGAAACGTATCAATATTCCCGCCGCATTTGTTTTGAATACATCTACGCCGCCACGCGATATGCCCCATTGTAAGATTATGCGTCCGCATAAGGGCTGTCTCTTCGGCGGTATAGTCACTGATAGTCACGGAGTTATCCACATACTTTTCAAACACGTACCACGGTATGAACACTGACGAGTATTGATTGTCGGCGTCGGCCTTATCGTCAATCCGGCAGCGGAACCGCGGTTTACCTTCGTCTAAGTATATCTCATACTTATAACGGGACATTATGTACCTATCATAAAACGCACCGCCAAGCCCCTTGGCAGTACTCTCAAAGATAACCTCTGAATCAGCCTCGTCCGGCACTGTCTGTAAAACCGATGTCAGGACGCTCTCCGCCTTACTCTCAGACCATTTGGCTACCTCAGACAGGAGCAGGTAATTAAATAGCTGCCCACTGCCAAAATCAGCCTTATCCGCCGTGCCGACAACTATCGAGCTGTCAAGGCCACCCGGACCAACAGGCTTATTAAAATCAAGTTTACGCGTGGAGTTATACCTTGTGGACGGCCTCACAACCTCCGGATGGTAATCGTACATGCGCCGGATCATCCCAAACACCGCGGCTGTGGCGTCCGGCTCATGCGTTATCAACCCGGCGTGTCTATTCCGCCGTGTCGTGCAATGCCAATAAAGCCGCCCCGCAGCCCAGGTACTTATACCCTCTCGGCGAGCCTTTAGGATTATCAATCTGACCGGCCTGCCGGCGGCCTTAATATCAGCTATGATGCCTTCAAGCAACAACTGTATCTCGTTGAGCCGCAAGAGTACCCGCTTACCGTCTGTCGTCTGGATATAGAGGCAGCGCGAAGCAAAATATGCGTAATCCGTTGTCAGTCTGTGCACTATCTCTAACGACCGCTTACGCTTGCTCATCGGCCTTTCCATTAAGATTGCCCACCTTATCCTCCCACGTCTCAACACGGGCGTCGAGTTTGACGTTGCTATCAATAGCGCGTCGCTTAGGATAGAGATATTGCATCGCGTCAAGGCAGATTTTAGCGCGTAATCCAGCGTCAATATTAGTATCCACCGCCATATCAACCAGGATAGACACAGGGTCAAAGCCCGCTTCCTTGAGTCTGTTCTCCAACTCAACTGTGCGTTTGTTCTTAGAACCCTTCGTTCGTCCACCTGTCTTTTTAACACCCTTCGTTTTTCCCATCCCTTCGTTCTAACACTTTAGATTCATTTACATCTTTTTCTTGGTCATGCCTGTGGTCTTCGCCTCGTCTCCGCCCGGTACATCTGAATTAGGACGCGATTTCTCGGTCAGATTCGGTGTGCCCGCTGTCGTTTTGCTGAATGGTATAAATGTCTCTTCTTTTGCCATGATTTGTACCTCCGATTGTTTGTTTTGATTTGGGCAAAGTCCAACTGCCCCTATATATATGTACGATTTTCGCATAAATCGCTGGAAACCCTTTACAGACGCCGGTTTCCTTGTCGCATGACTTTTGCGGTTGAGATATGTCTGAAGGGGTGCTATGTGTTCTGATGGGATAATCCCGCGTCTTGGCGAGGGATTCTATGTGTTTAAGATAAGCGCCGGCAACTCAAGCTCCACCAGCATAAAGCAGATACGCTGTTGACTATCCTTGCAAGCAATCCTGTATATCTGCGAAGCGGAGATGTTCAGAAGCTCCGAAATCTGTCTGACGGATATTTCCCCGTACAACATCCCGGCGATCGCGCGCAGGCGTATGTTTTTTATCGTCCTGATATTGTCGATGTTAATTCGCCGCCTCCACTGCTGGCCTTCAGCGATTTCGGTTATGATTTTCTTGTAGTCTTGTATTATTGTGCGGTCGTTCAATTCAGAAAGGCAAAAATCCTTACTGTCTAATGCGGGTAGACCTTGTTCGACATAGACACAGACCTCTTTGCACCCGGCATATTTCCGGCAGTCCGTGCATAACAATAGTTCACTATTCATGGTTACATCCGTTATTTTTCAGAAGGAATAGCGCGCCGTCGAGACAATTCGAGGCGGAAGTCATCAACTGAGCGATTTGACCTTCGGCAGTCCCGGAATCATGTTCAAAATCAAGCTCATCAAAATACTTCCGATTTGCCTTATCCAGTATATTCCGGATATTTGATATGCGAGCATACGTTTGATACATTATCATCTTTATCAGCAATGCCAGCCTCCTGACAGCAGTATTTGGGGAGATAATCCCCGTCTTGGCGCCGGAATGCGGCCGTTCGATTATTATAAAAAAAAAGTCAGAAAATTGACACTCTTTGAGCGCCGCATTCTGTTTTTTGCGGTGGCCACGCTGATGAGCGCCTGTGATCACTCCGCAGAATCCTCTTAATCACGCCGGCCGGTGTCCGAATTGTGACAGATAGAGTGTAAACCCCCTTTATGGTATAATTTTTTTGCGATAGTAACTACGCCATAAAGGAGGTGAGCAAATATGGAAAAAGCTGAATTCGTGCTGTCTGTGGTACGTGACTTGGTTGTTTCTTGTAACCGCGACTCAAAATCAATTGCATCGATGAATGTGATAGATTTCAAGTCGTATCTTGAGAGATTTACATCGCTTGTAGAGCAAGTTAGCAAATCGTATGATTCGGTAAAGTAATTCCAAGGTTTATGTTTATACTTACCGAAAAGCTGCTGTGAAACTTGTCCTGGGTACGAGCTATCTCTTCGAGTACCGCTCCTATGTTCGTGCCTGAGGACTCCACTTTTACTTCCACTTCTTTCGTTTCTGTCGTTTCCATGTGTGTTTTCTCCTTCTAGGGGATAATCCCCCGTCTTGCCGGTTGATTGATATTATATCTCATCCGCAGCAGTCACCGCAAACGAGGCACGTCTTCATGTGCATTTGCCAGCATCGTTGGCAATATATTCCGTCTGTCAGGCGCCAAGACGGGGGATTATCCCCATACATACGCCACATTTATCATCATTAATCAAGATGATTGTTGAACAACTATCGCACTCAATCTTTGTGACTGTATCAGTCGTAATATCAGGTTTCATTGATCCTCTCCAAAGTATATATTATTGTCTTTCAATACCTGATACAGCGTCGCTTCAAGTCCCTGTATTTTCCCATGCTCAAGTTCAAATTGATATTGCTCGTTAATCGCCTCTAATATCTCGTGCAATAGAGTTGTTTGCTGCCTGTCTTTTGATATTTCCTTGTTTATCCTTATTAAACATTTCAAAGGCTCTAATTGCCCCAAGTGCTCTGTTGAAAATGACGGGTCAACTAGCTCTACTCTATACTCAATGCCCCCTATCTTTATCCTCTTCGGTATGCTCACCAGACTCCTCCTATAGAACTTTTAGGTATTTTAGGTAAATGTACAGGTATCTCAATTAATACTCTTCTCATTTCGTTTATCTTAGGACAATCGCAATAAGGCCACCCCTCTGAATCTCCTTCCCTCTCACATACCTCATCAGGCCAATGCGCACACATCCTCTCTTTTGTTTTCTCGTTTATCTCATAATTCTCGTCTTCACTCATGGCTTATTTCCCCCTGTGTTTTAGTATTTTGCCGTTATACCCGCCGCACTTTCTTCTCTTTAAACACTTGAATTCCGAGTGCTTCCCGTATCATATCATGTATACCTTCCTCGGCGTCCTCGTCAAAGGTATATTCTTCTATAAAATCCGATATTCCTGAAATTCCGTCATTTATCCATGTTAACGCCAGGCGCAGCTCCTCTTTATCCAGTTTCCCGAGATTCGATTCAATTCGCGTGAATGAATCAGCTATCTCCTTGTTTATCATAACACCTATTTTTACCATCGCATCACTCATCGCATAATAACCGTCGTCTACATAATAACCGTCTCCTATAATCTCTTCCATTTCCACCGCTAAACCTCCTTTTTCATTTCGCGTAATCTGTCATACATATTAACTGTATATTGTATTAGTTCACTCCTTTGCCGTCCTGACTCGTAGCTCCTCCAGAGTATCTTAATATCCTCGATACTTTTCTTGATCGCTAACTTGCTTAAAAGTTCCTTCTGTACCTTTTCGGCATCAAAACTGTCAGGGTAGTACATTCGGTAAAACAGCCTTAATATTAATTCATACTCTGATATTTCATGCTCTATATAATAATCTCCATAGTCTGATTCTATTATTCTCCCTTGTTCTAAAAAGTAGTCCATCGCTAAACCTCCTTTGTCATTTCGCGCTCTGCGCCTTTGAAAATAAATAATCATATATATTTTTCTCTTTCCGCCGTCGTGTATTACAGTAGCTCGTCCAGAGCATGTTAATAACGTCTATACTTTTCCTGATGCTTAAATTCTCAAAAAGTATCTTCTGTACCTTTTCGGGGTCAAACCGACGTGGGTACATGTGCTCAAATTTGCTGACGATTAAGTCATACTCCGATTCTTTTAAAACTCTTTGCTGCAACTCTAAAGCATTAAAAATTACACCAACCTGGTCTAAAACGCCTTCAACTAACTCAACTTTCCGCTCATAGTTCATACGTCCCTCCGTGTTCATAGTCTCTCCTTTGCTCGTCTCACCCGATTATTTTAATTGTTTTTTGATAAATGACTTCCATGCGCATAATATCTCGTCGTCGGAATAATTCACACTATTGCGTTTCTTGAGATTGAATCTTATGATTCCTATGTCGGCCTGGTTGTTGGCGACAACTGATACTGCCTTGTTCTTAAAAAATGCGCTGTACTGAGACCATATACGATTAATCGCCCTTTCTAAATTTGTCATAGGCTCCCCTTGTGCGTTGCGGCCGTCCCTCAGGCCTTCCATATGTTCTGTATGTACACCGCGGCTATCCCCGGCGGTATCGCGTTGGCCACCATCAACCAATTGTCCTTGTTATTGCCGCAAAACATATAATCGTCGGGAAATCCTTGTGCCCTCCGTGCCTCAAGGAACGACAGATGCCTCAAGCGGCCGTCGTCATAGACGATCACCATATTGCTCTTGCACCCTGACCCGCTGTGCATAGTCGCTAATACCGTCGGGCATAGATTATTGCCATCTATAAGCTGTAGGCTAAACCCATGCCCTGATTTAATATATTTTAATCTCCTGGAAAATACCCCGCTTATTGCCCTGGCGCTCATAGGCCGCATATCGGCGCCGTCTCTGATGTCAGCAAATTTAACCCACGACAACAGCCGGTTAAACATGTCCGGCGATTCCGTGTGCGTCGCGTTGGGGTGTCCAAATGCCTTCCCGTCCCATAATTTGCCTAATCCAAATAATCGCAGCCGCCTCTGCGGTATGCCGTAATCCGCATAATTTATAACCTGCCAATCTATTTCATACATCGCTAAGGCCTCGTTCAATACGTTAAAACTCTCACTGCTTTTATACTCCCGGACGTTTTCAAACAACAGATATGCAGGCCGAATATCGCTTATCAGCTTTACAAGCGGAATCGTTATGTCCCGTATATCTTTCACCCCCAGCCGCTTGCCGATTGGGGTAAACGGCTGGCACGGTATCCCGCAGATAATCATGTCCACCGCGGACAAGTCCTGCAGCCTAATACTCCGCAGATCCGCATGGTGTATCGTTGTATCGGGATGATTCGCGCGCGCTGTGTGTACGGCCGCCGCGTTTAGGTCAAATCCCCATAGCGGTACCGCCCCGGCCAGTTTAGCACCAAGTATGTCACCACCCGCCCCGCAACATATGTGCCCCGTTGTCAGTGTATGCCTTGTTGTCAGCGTCATTTATTCCCCACCAATATCTCTGTTTGATTTCATATATCTGTAATTTTGGGGTGGCCTAAAGTTCTGCCAGAACTTTTTTATTTTATTCAGTGGGATAGGTACAAATTTAATTACATGCTCCACATATAACGCATACGCAATATCAGTACCTGCAAAATACTTATCATATTCAGCTTGGGCAATGCCACAATCGTTTTTTGTGTATAGCCATGCGCTATACGGAGTATAAAAAGTCACCTGTGATACGCTAAATTTTCCCGTTATGGCTTGAACAGGGGAACTTTCATAGAGATACACCCAATCTTTTGTTTGGTCGAACTTGTCGGGAGACACAGGGAAATACCTCCGCAACTCAACCGTTTTATTCCCATCGTATATCATGGCTGCATATTTAGGCTTTATTGATAGAATCACGTTCATAAAACCACCTCCGGCATGGCCTTTATAATGCATGTTGGTGATTCTGTGTATGAATCGTCAAATGCAACATGGACATTTCGACATTCGGTAGATGTCCCTTTCATATCTTCTCCTTCGCCCCTAAAGTATAGTATTTCGTCGTTGTAGCAGCCGATTCATGCTGCAACGCCGCCTTCAGCTTGCATAGCCTCTCCTGCTCACACTCCTCGTTTATCTGACTCGCCTTGCTGTGACGCGACGCCTGATACATCGGGATTGATACGCCGACCTCTTTACAGGCCTTTTGCCAGGCGGCATGTATGCGGCTCTTGCTTAACTTACACAAATCGGCCTCCGGCAGGTAATTCCTAAAGTTTATCTCGATGTACGAGGCAAGGGCCTCCGATATTTGGTACCGATAGATATTGCCCGTCTTTGTCGGCCTAAGATTATTGGCCTCATCAAGGGCACGCTCCACTGTGATTATGCAGCCCTCAATGTCGCGTCTCCTGAGGGCGCGCGCCTCACCAGGGCGCATACCAGTCTCGAAGAGGATTTGGACATACAGTTGATACTTCTGCGGTAAATGCCCAAGGATTGATTGTTGTGTTTCAGGGCTTATCCAGCGCTTTGGTTGTTGAGGTGTTACTTTAATTGTAGGGAACTGGGGCAGCTTCGGAATGACCTCCAGATCGGAGAGATGGTTGAAGAGGCCCTTCAAAGCGTCCATGATGTGCTTGATAGATTTACTTGCCAGGCCTTTCTTAAGCAGCGCTGTGTGGAAATCATGCACGTCCATAGAGGAAATAGCCTTTACGTCCCTATCGCCTAAATATGGGCCCATATGGTGCCTTAAAAATGATTTCAGTTTTCGGATGTATGCGTATGATAGACCGCAGGCCTCAAGGTGGGCAATCCTGTTCTGCATTAATTTATAAACAGGGTCAAGCGCCCTTGCCTTGAAAAGTAGTTCAGCTCCGCATGTCGGACATCTGTGCATGGTCGTTTCCTCCTTGAATCTGATCTGTCATATGCGTATAGGCATATATTCTATGTATCGGATTCAGGTTCATTTTTTTAATTTTTAATCCAATTCCGCTAATATTTGATCGAGTGTCGCATTCAGCCTCGCAATGTCATTTTTCTTTGGCTGCGCCGTTAATCCATTGCCGTTGCCTTGACCAGAGTCCTGTCCGTTGCCGTTAATCTGTGTCTTGTTGCCGCCTTTGTCTTTCTCCTCTTTTGTGATATCACTGGTTGTAAAAAATTCGATAAGGTTTAATTTAGGCCAGATGATGCAGTCGTCAGGGCATGAGGGATGATTTTCATTGCAATTGTGTTTAACTGCGTACAGTAGTATTTCCTTATCCGTTAATTCGTTCGTTGTCGTCATTTCACATGGTCTCTGTCCCTCACGCGCGCGCGCGTTTAAAGATTTTTTTATATATATTTCTTCCTTTCTTTTGTGTTCCGCACTGGTGACCATCTTATGGTCATGGGTGACTAATGCACTTTTTGTATAGTATTTATCAAACAGGTCATCTTGTATCGGTTTTTTTGGCACTATCGTGAGTGTCACCCCTGATTTCCACTTATCAAATCGCGTAAGTCCGTAATAGCTATTATCTCTCTTCTTTTTTTTAAAGATCATATTATTTTTAAGAAGTTCGGCAAGCGCTCTTGATACACTTCTTGTTGCTAATCCAGTACCTTCCTCGATTTGGCTCAACGAGATTCTATCAATGACCCGTTGGTAGCCAATGATTTTACGGTACAAGTACTCATACACGCGGTGTGTTTCGAATCTTACCTTGCAGATTGGCAACTTCTCAAAAACATCGTTATCGACCATCGTAAACTTCCCTTCATCCTTCATTTTAAACGGGGATATTAGGGATTCATAATCATCATCATCTACGATTAATCCGACTGGTATTCCCTTTGTTTTCTTTGTTTTCTGGCCGTTACCGTTGTTTCTCTCAATCGGCTCTTTATGATAATGCAGCTTATCCATGATATTCCATCCTTTATCGTTTCTATACTCTATGTATAGTAAAGGATACAAGAAAGAAAAATTAATTGTCAAGACCGTATAGTATGGTTGACAAAATATTTTTTATATGATACATTAGACGAGATATTAGTTAATATTAATAGGAGGATATATGAACGGGAACGAATATTTGAAAAAGAAAAGGATTGACAAGGGGCTATCCTTACGTGAACTCAGCTTAAAATGCGGCATATCTCATAGTGGAATTGATAAGCTTGAGAGGGGCAATCATGAAGTAACGTTCAAAAACCTTCTCAAAATCCTGGATGCACTGGACATATCGATATTCAAATTCGTCAGAGAGATAGGTTATGAAACTCCGGCAAAAAAAAAGCGTATCAAAAAGTCTGCTGAGGAGGCTGGATTCGATCGTCCGACCATGTGTTTAACAGCCACCCGTAATGAACGACTGTATAGAGAAACTATGGTAGGCACGGGGGGTATCGAACCCCCGACCTCTACCGTGTCAAGGTAGCGCTCTAACCACTGAGCTACGCGCCTTTATGCAGTGTTGTTCTATGATTGATTTAACACTTTTCTGCCACATATTGTCAAGCGCAACTGTTAAAAATCAGCAATTCCCTATGACGGATGCCTGAAGCACCTCCGTATCGTTTTATCTGGTCTTGATGAATTTCAATGACCTCCTCCAGTTCAAGAAATACAATCTCCATATCACTGAGCCATATTTCTCAAAGCCTTGCTGAATTTACTATTGGTCTTTTACAGTGCTTCTTCGAATTTCTTACGGCGG
>JADFXO010000056.1 GCA_015233485.1 Nitrospirota bacterium | reverse complement strand
AAAAAGTCAAACTACTTCTTATAGAAAAAAAATATATCAATTTCCTTCTGGTAGGATTGAAAAAATACAGGGATATGAAGGATTTGCTTTAAATGATTTATTAGACAAAGGATATATGGAGGAAGATATTATAGTATCTAACAAAGAAATTGAGAAATATACGGATAGAATTTGGTATTTAGATTCGGAGAATAAAAAACGAAAATATTATGATAATAATATCTGCTATCAAAAAGAAGGCTATACGCATTGTAACAACTCCATCGTGTAGCTAAAGTAGGATTTTAGCATTTTTAGATTTTAAAATGAATATGTATTTATAACAAGATACAAACAGCAGAGAAAAAACCAGCAGTGTCACAACTTGCCATTTTATGCAGCTTATATACGACAATAGTGCAGCCAATCCAAAAACTAACTGAACGCTTGCGTATATGATAGAAACTTTCCAGTGTGCCAATCCAATTTCATTGCTTAAATATTGGTATAAGTGACATCTGTGTGCTTTAAAGAGATTCTCTTTTCTTTGCCATCTATAATAAAAAGTTAGTATTGTGTCTGCATAAAAAACAGAAAGAAACATGATAAGACAAATAAATATACTAATATTATATGACAACTTAAACACAAATACCGAAAAAATAAACCCTAAGATAAGACTTCCAACATCTCCCATAAATACTCTTGCATTTGGAAAATTAAAAGGTAGAAACCCTAAACACGCAAAAACCATACAAGTGCTTATTAAAAATATATTAATATCTTTAAGGATACAATAAGAGAAAAAAGCCATGAAACCAAATGCAATTAAACCAGACAAAGCAGCAATTCCATTAATGCCATCCATGAAATTATAAAAATTAGCCGTACTTGTAATAAATATCATCCAAAACAACACAAGGGCAATATTGCTAAACTCATTGGAATAAATTGCGACAAACGTAATAATAAACTGCATGATTAAACGTAGTTTTTGGGAAATACTAAAACGATCATCAACCAGCCCCATTAATCCGATAGCCCCTGATGTGGATGCAAATAAATAATCACTGGTAACAACTGTACCTATAACTATACACACTATCAATATTCCAATGCCACCTCCCCGAGGGGTTGGTCTAGTATGGGAACTACGATTTTTGGGGGTGTCAACCAAAGATAAGCTGTAACCATATATAGAAACCAAAAAAGCACATAAAGCACTTATAGATATAGACAGTAATGAAATCGTCCATAATTTATAAAAATTATCCATTGCGTTTAAACCAATCTACGGTTTCATTTAAACCTTGAGTTGTAGTAAATGCAGGAGTCCAAGCAAGTTCTTCTCTAATTCTTGAACTATCAACAACTAAAGAGTCTTTAAGGCGATTTACTACATTTAAATGTCCTGTAACAGTACCTATAAAGCTGAGCATAGGTACCGGACAATGACAGAGCCGACTCTTTTTGTTAAAAGCTGATGATAATCTGCTTATCAGCTCAGGGGTAGATAAGTTTTCTGCATCACTTATCAAGAAGACTTTATTTGCGGCATCAGGATGTTCAATGCAGTGTATGATTGCATCTGATATGTTCCCTATATATATATAACTTCGACTGTTTTTAATACTTAATAGAGGCAGTGGAATGTCATTTCTTATAAATTTGAGCATAGTATAAAAATTACCCTTTACTCCAGGTCCATAGACAAGGGCAGGACGAAGAATAACAAACTCGACCCCTGTTTTTTTTGAAACGTATGACAGAGTTTGTTCAGCCTCAAGTTTTGAGACAGCATAATAATCTTGAGGATTAGGTGCATCATTTTCAGTAAATGGATGTGTTACTGTTTTTTCACCATTTACTTTTATTGTGCTTAAATATATTATCCGTTTTACGCCAGCTATTGCTGCTTGTTCTGCAATGGTTTGTGTAACATGCGTATTGATTCGTCTATATTCATTAAGAGGATTATTGGATGATTCATTCATGACATGTACCCGATTAGCAAGATGTATGATTACATCTATGCCTTTTAGTATATCTTGCCAGTTTATTATCTTGGCCACATCTTCTGCTATGGTTATTGTTACCCCAACTGGTAAAAAAATAGCCTTTCCTTGTGAACGAATGATTGCTCTTACATTAAATGATTTCTCCAATAATACCCTTGATAGATACCTACCTATAAATCCGCTTGCACCTGTAATCAATACATTCATTTGTCTTTATCGTTTTTACTTATTAGATGCTTATACAGGGAAATTGTCTCTGAAATAATTCTTTCAATAGTGAATTCTTCTAAAACTATCTTCCTGGCATTTTTCCCAAGCTCTTGTCTTAATTGTGGATCGTTTATTAATATCTGTAATGCCTCTACCAAGGCATCAACATTTTTGGGTGGAACAAGGAGTCCATTTTTCCCATGCTTCACTATTTCTCTACAACCAGGGACATCCGTCGTAATAACAGGACGTCCACATGCAGATGCCTCCAGCAACACCTTTGGTAGCCCTTCTCTGTATGTTGGTAAACAAACAATATGTGCCTGCATAAATCTCTCTTGCATATTATCAACATGCCCTAACCATTCTATTATACCATCATTATGCCATTGTTGTAATTGATCTCTGCTTATAGCAGAAGGATTGTGCTCATCACTGTCACCTGCCAGAATGAAATGCGCCTTTATTGCTGTTTCTTTAAGCCTTTTAATAGCCTCGATATATTCTCCTATTCCTTTATCCCACAACATACGCGAAGCAAGAATAACAGTTATAATACCAGTAATTTCAGGTAGATAAGTAAAAACATTTGTATCAACTCCTGAACCTCTGATTACAACTATATTGTCCCTTTTGATATTACATGAATCTTGAAGCAATCTCATGTCGTCATAGTTTTGAACTATAATCTTGCAATTATCTAAGGATAAAATAAACTTGAATATGAACTTAATGATATATTGTAAGATTCTAACATGCGTGGTTGCAGAAGTAAACAGATACCCCATCCCTGCTATTGCGTTTATAACATGAGGTACTCCACTTATAAACGCAGCTATAGTACCATAAATTATAGGTTTCATTGCTACATGATGTACAATATCAGGACGCTCGGATATGTATATTTTAATCAATTTGATAAATGAAAATAAATCCCTGCTTGGATTTAATCCCTTTCTATCTATTGACAGAGGGATAAGTTTAATCCCGTGCTTTATAATCTCATCGGCATGTTTATGCACTCTTGTAACTACAACAACATCAAAGTTGTTATTACACGCAGCTATCGCAATAGGTAAACGATGAGAACAAAAATACCAATCTTCAGTGATGAAAAAAAGTAACTTTTTTTTCATTGATTAAAATACTTTCCGTGTAAACTATGTAAGGAATCAGTTAGTTGTTTTATGTGTGTTGAGTATCGTTTGTCAGTTATCTGTTCTGTTTCCAGAGGGATCTGCAACAACTTTCTTCCCAGTATTTCTACTTCCGGAAACTCATCAAGTCTTTTGATAACAGACATTGGTAGAGTAGGCCATGCAAATGCCCTATATTTTCGAGCCATTTCCCTGAGAAATTCGTCGCGGTGGTGGTCTATCAACAGGTTGACGCAAAATGGCACAATTGTATCAGGCAGTTCAGGCCACAGAGTGGTAATACCATCTAACCCTTGGATGGCCGCAACGATGTTGTAATAAAAACGCCTCTTGACTTGAATAACACGACTCAACCGATGTTGACTATAAAACTGCAACTGAGCCAAAGCCAGTAGCGACATCCCACGCAAAGGGGCATGGGTAAACTCATCAGATAGGGTATCACGTTTGACGACGTGGGGATACCCACTGCCAGGTTCTGAAAAAAGCGGTGGTATGGCAGAGTGTCCATAAATATAACTGGTAACCCTTCGCAATATTGTAGAAATCCCCAATTCTCCAGCAACAAAAACAGCCAAACGGCGAATATCTCCAGCGTACAACAACTTTTTATGACTTCCTTGCGGTGCGACGCTCAAGCCAGTGGTGTTAAGGCATAGCGCCCCACCATTGACAATAGGGAGATTCTTCCTGAGTGAAAACACGGACACGTCCCCAAAACTTCCAAACGGTTTGCCGTGGTAGTGAGAAAATAGAGAGTATGCGTTATCCTCCATAACCGGTATACCACTTTCCTGCCTCAGCTTGAGGATTTCTTCCCAAGGCTGAGGGAATCCAAAGTGATTAATTACATGTATGAGGCCTGTATGTGAGGTTAGCCTTCGCCGCATATCATGGATATCAGCCTCGAAAGTGTGTGCGTTACAACGGTAAAAAACAGGCTCCAGTCCGTAAAAAATGAAAGGCTCTATAGCGCTGTCACAATTGAATGCTGGAGTTAACACTTCTGAGCCTTTGTTCAGGCCAAAGGCTATAAGGGCAGCGTACATGGCATTTCTGCCCAGAGCAAAGAAACGGCAATTGTTATGAGGCAAATAGTGGTTCAATGTCATTTACTGACTGAGCACCTTCACCATCTATAGGGTATCAGTGATGTCTCTTTTGGCAGACGAATGACCTCGGTCTGGTCATGAGGGATGTCGGCACAGTTGGTAATAAGGGCTGCCGTGTTTGAGATAGCCTTAAATCCATACCACACCAATGGCGGGATGGTCAAAAGTGCATAGTTATCATCACCGATTTCTATCTCTTTTATCTGTCCACGGTGTGAGGAGTCCTCTCGGTCGTCGTAAATCACCATTTGTATGCAACCAATGGGAACTGCCAGGTTTTGTGTCATGCTAAGGTGTTTCTTCCACGCCTTTACCGCACGAGGATAGACCACGGAGAAGTATACTTCGCCAAACTGCTTGAATAACGGGGAGTCTGCCCGAAGCATATGCATCACTTTACCCCTGTCATCGGTTATCTGGGTCAGTGGGGTGATGATTAGTCCGTCCATGAGAGACCTCGTTGATGTGCAAGGGAGGTGTAATGTGATATCTGATTACTGGTCAACGTGAGCATGTCTGTTTGTTTATCGTAAAAGTGTCTATACCACATGGCAGAGAAATCTACGGTTTCGTCAAAGTCCAGAACGGGACGCCAGGCAAGATGGTGGAGGGCCTTATCGCAGTTTAGCTTAAGCAGTGTGGCTTCTTTTTTGTTATCAGGATCCAAAGGATGCAGTATGTATTGGCCATTGCCGATTGCCTTGATAAAGGAGTCTATAAGTTCTTGTACTGTTTTATCTGCTTGACCACCTGGGCCAAAGTTAAAGGACTGCCCCGATATATTTTCTTTTTTCAACAGGAGATTTGCACCAAGCCACAGATAACCACTCAAAGGCTCAAGTACATGTTGCCACGGGCGTGTGGCATTTGGACTGCGAATCTCCAGTGTAGCCCCCTTGTCAATGGCATGTACAAAGTCCGGCACGATACGTTCGTATGCCCAGTCGCCACCGCCAATTACGTTTCCAGCGCGTGCAGTAGCCACGGCAGGGACGTCAAAAAACGAGCGCATGTATGAGTGACTGATCAGTTCGGCACAGGCCTTGGATGCGCTGTAGGGGTCTTTTCCTCCCAGGCGGTCGTTTTCTCTATATCCCCAGAGCCACTCAACATTTTCATAACACTTGTCGCTGGTGACAATCACTGCCGCCTTAATAGAATTAACAAGCCGTATGCACTCCAAGATATTGAGTGTGCCTATTGTGTTGGTCTCAAAGGTCTCATGTGGGATGTCGTAAGAGAGCTTAGTTATGGCCTGCGCTGCAAGGTGAAACACCACCTCAGGCCTAAAATCATTAATCACACCGTAAAGACCTTCGTAGCTCCTGACGTCGCCAACATGATGGATGAGGCGTTTTTCGTTGCCAAGAATTTCAAACAAGGAAGGGGCGGTATGGGGCTTAAGTGCGTAGCCCATCACCTCGGCGCCAAGCTCACTAAGCCACAGACTAAGCCATGCACCCTTAAACCCTGTGTGGCCAGTTAAGAATACCTTCTTTCCTTTATAGATGTTGTGAAATGACATATTACTCCTATATCCGTTGCCTCAACATACAAGCCCCTAAAAGCACCAAGCCTTTAAATGAAAATGGATAATAGATAAAGGAGTGCAACAGGTATGGTCGAGCTGATTCAAAATCACCTTCTTTTAGTAACATTCTACCAATGGCCATTTCTAAACCGGCTTTTCTTTTTTTCATCTGGAAATAATAATGTTTTTTCTTGTGGCTAATCTGATCAAAATGGTGAGTAACGACATTGAGTACATTGGCCATATGAGCAATTGTTCTTGAGGAAAGAGAATTGGGGTGTATCCTCCAATATCCCAATTTTTGGTGAAGATATTCGATGTTGCATTCTTTGCTGAACCGGAGCCACAATTCGTAGTCCTCGGCTGTTACAAAGTCTGTTCTTTCGCAAAACAAGCCTACCTTAAGCAGTTTATCCATTCGTACTACGACAGCTGACGTTGAGATACCGTTACCTTTAAAAAGCAGATCTGCGTAGGTCTTATGTGGTCCGCAACGCCCAACTTTAAGTATTTTCCCATATTGGTCTATGTGCCATTCGTCGTGGCAGATCATATCAATATGGGGATTATCTCTAAAACAGGTCATCACCTTTTGCAGCTTGTTATTTTCCCACTTGTCGTCGCTATCAAGAAATGCTACAAATTGGCCTTGGGAGGCTTGTATTGCCATATTTCTCGATTTTGCTATGACACCGTTGTTATGTATCTTCAGGTATTTAATTCTATGATCGTTTTTCATAAAAGACTTTATGATCTCTTCTGTGCCATCGGTTGAATGGTTGTCTGCAATAATGAGTTCTATTTGTTCGTAGGTTTGGTTTATCACTGAATAGAGTGCTTCGCAGATAAATTTTGCACTATTATACGAGGGTATAATCACAGAAACAATATCTCGTGCATTATTTATCTCTTTTGAATTCTTCACAAACATCCAGGGTTTTGATAATTTCATGGTCTATGTCACCGCGATGGACAAATCCTGTTGATAGCAGTTTTTCAACGCTATAGACAAAGGGAACTTGAGGCTTTTCCTTTCGATTAGACACCTCAATTGACTTGATGGATGTTTCGTACTTTTTTTGGTAGATTTCTGCTACCTTGTTCGCCACATCAAGTATGGACATAGTGAGGTTTCCGCCAAGGTTAAACAGACCGTTGCTATTGGCAGCCGTCAAAAAATGGTACACCGCACGCGAAATGTCTGTTAAGGTGATGAAATCCCTCTGCTGTTTCCCTGAACTTTTCAGAACTATTCTGCCAGTAGTGGTTGCCTGTCGGCAGAAATCGTTAAAAACCAAAGTCCAGCGGTTAATATTTATATCCATTGGATAACCGAATCCGTTGGAGAGTCTAAACACCAGTCCTTCTATATTATGGTATGCACTGTAATACAACACATAATCCTCTGCCAAACGATGGGTTATGGCGTAATGGTTGGATGGTTTTGGAAGTGTACTTTCGCTAATCACATAATCCTGTGTATCTCCATACACATGAAAAGTTGAGAAGTAGATGAACCTTCTGACACCATATTCAACTGCTAGGTTAAGGAGCCTTAATGTCCCCTTGCCATTAATTTCCATGGCCAGTTCCGTGTTTGTCATGCAATCCACTTCATTAATGGCAGCAAGTTGTATGATTGTATCTACGTTGCGGTTAAACAAGCAATTACTTATGCTAACACTGTCGCACAGATCCATGTGCAGGACATCAAAATTGGATGCCCAATCTGGCAATGGCTTTGATAGGTTTCGTGTTGTTAATAGAATACGGCTATTGGGAAAGTGAGCTTTCAGGAATTCTGCCACCCTCCCTCCTATGTATCCAAGTCCACCTGCGATAACAATGACATGGGCGCTCGGTGTCTCTCTTACCATACTTTCCAGGGAACCTTACCGGTGTTCCAGAGATCGTTGAGATAACTAAAATCTCGATATGTGTCCATACATTGCCAGAATCCCTTGTGATGGTAGACTTTGAGCTGACCGTTGGAGGTGAGTTGTTCAAGAGGCGCTTTTTCGAGAACACAATCTTGTTCGTAACTCAGGTATCTGAAAAATTCTTTTTTAAAGATGAAATAACCTCCATTGATCGATGTTTGTTGGTCTTCTGGTTTTTCACGAAATTTCAACACCTGATCACCTTTGAACATTATCTCTCCATAGCGCAATGGAGGAAACACACCTGTAATAGTGCCAATCTTACCATGTTTATTGTGAAACCTTACAAGCGTGTCAATATTTAGGTCGGTAAGGCCATCTCCATATGTAACCATAAAAATGTCTTCTGTGATAAAACTCTCAGCTCTTTTTATTCTTGCTCCGGTCATGGTGTTTAACCCGGTATCGAGCAGCGTTACCTTCCAGCCCTGTTCCGCATGACGTGGATGAACCTCTATGTTGCGGCTGCCAAGTTCTATCGTAAAGTCGTTTGAGTACATTTCGTAATGGTAGAAAAAGTTCTTGATAATCTCTCCTTTGTATCCAAGACACAGAATGAACTCGTTGAAACCATATTGGCTGTAGATCTTCATAATATGCCACAAAATCGGCATACCACCAACTTCGATCATAGGCTTTGGTTTCAACTCTGTTTCCTCTCTTAACCTTGTTCCCAGTCCACCGCACAATATAATAACTTTCATTTCCTCTCTCTCTGCTTATGCTGATATTAGTTGTTTGTTTCTATCCATGATTGAAACATCAAGATATCCCATAGATGGTGTTGCCAATTATGTTTACCGGTTAAATGTTCATGCCATTTTTTCTGAATTGGTTTTGGATTGAAAAAACACATTTTTTTTTCATTGAGCAGATGTTCTGCCCAATCCCTCAATGGGCCACGCAACCATGTATCTATTGGAATTGCAAATCCCATCTTAGGGCGATCAACCATTTTTTGTGGCACATATCTATAAAGAATTTGTCTCAATATCCATTTACTTTGCCATTGACGTATTTTCATTGAAAGAGGTAGGCTCCAGGCAAACTCAACAACGTGATGATTTAGAAATGGCATTCGTAATTCAAGGCTCACTCCCATACCAGCACGATCAACTTTTACAAGAATGTCATCAGGAAGATAAGTTATTAAATCAATACACATCATCTTACAAATGGGGTCTGATATGTTGTTATTTTCAATAACACTTGCAAGCATTGTTGTTAATATATTACTATTGATAACGATAGCGTCTGTGTTGTTCCAATGAGATATTAATCTTAAGTACAGATCATCAATGGTCTTTGCATCGATAACATCATTAAACTTTTGAATTTTATCTCCATAGTTATTCTGTCTCATTTTTTTTGGAATAATGAAATTTAACTTGTTAAGTAATGTGTCTATTATTTGAGGTGTTAGGAGAGACATTATTCTACGATAAATATTAATTATATTATCAGGTATCCACTTGAGATTATTCCAAATATTTTTTCCTACGAGATAACGATTATAACCTCCAAATATTTCATCACCGCCATCTCCTGAAAGACTTACAGTTACATACTTGTGGGTTAACTGAGATATTATAAATGTTGGTATTTGAGATGAGTCTGAGAAAGGTTCATCATATAATGTTGATAAATTTGGAATAACATCCATTGTTTCTTTTGGGGTTACATATAGTTCTGTATGATCAGTTTTAAGATGTTTTGCTATAGCTCTGGCATATTTTGCTTCATCATAGTTTTTCTCAAACAAACCTATAGTAAATGTTTTAACAGGATTACTACTCTGTGCCTGCATCAATGATACAACAGTTGAAGAATCAATACCTCCTGAGAGAAAAGCTCCAAGCGCAACGTCTGCTATCATTTGTTGTTTGATTGATGTCTTTAGAATCTCTTCGAGCTGTTCTATTGCTTCTATTTCTGAACCACTGAAGGGATTATTAAGACCTTTCTCTACTGTTTCTATCGCCGACCAATAAGCTATAGGTGCAATGTTTTGTTTGTTAGCAATTCTTGACGCTGACATACTTATAAAAGTTCCAGGCATGAGTTTATAGATGTCTCTGTATATTGAATACGGTGCCGGGATATAACTGTGTTTAAGATAAAGCGCTATTACATCTTGATCAATATTGTTCATCCATGAAGGATGTGCTTTTAACGCCTTTAACTCTGAGCCAAAGACAAAACAATTACCCATCCATCCATAATATAAAGGTTTCTCTCCTATTCTATCACGGGCTATATAAAGTATTTTTTCTTCTCTATCCCACAAGGCAAATGCAAACATACCAGTAAATATTCTTAAAGCATATTCTAATCCAAAAATTTCAATAGCTGTGAGCATAATTTCAGTATCAGAATGACCTTGCCATAGTGGCTTTATGTGTGTTTCTATTTCACGTTTTATCTCTTGGTGATTATAGATTTCTCCATTGAAGGTTATTACATATCTGCCAGAGTAAGATAACATAGGTTGATGTCCACCAGGTGATAGGTCAAGAATTGAAAGTCTTCGATGTCCAAGTGCAATCCCCATTGAAACATCCACCCATACTCCACTATCGTCAGGGCCTCTATGGATAATAGTATTAGACATTTTTTTTATAACACCGTTTAACTGTACAACAGTTAGTTGATGGGACAGATCGACAAAACCTGTTATTCCGCACATTTTGTTTGCTCCGTATCGGGCAGTGTCCAGATAATTATTAAAGGTAACCCAAATATTAAATCTATTTTATCGTTTTTCATTTCTTTGCCATGTGTATTTTAGCAACGTAACCTGTAAGAAAACCGATTGTTTTTGATAAGTCCAATATAATACCAAGTGGAATAGTTATAATAAACGCATTAAAGTTGCCTTTCCACCAATATAGTAATTTACTTTTGAGTATTGGGACAAGTATGCCTCTAAATATAGTGTATGCTATTGTTATAACCATTCCAAGTTGTGTGTGGTAGATAAAGGATACGACAATTATCATAAAAACAATTATATACATTATTTGCTGGCGCTTCATAACACCAGCTTTAATAGTGTTAAAACCATAGACAAACCACTTCTTTACAGCAAGTAATATTGAATCAGGAAAACTATTATAGTGTACTATTGCTTTATGACATACATTGCTGTGTTTATATATATCTATGAATTTTTCCTTCCATACAATGTCCTCTGCAGACCTAAGATCAGATCTGAACATTCCGACTATTTGAAATACTTTTTTATGAAATATTGAAGATGGAAGAACCGGGTGAATAGCATTGTACCCATAAGAAAGTGCGCAGAGTGCTTTTTTTATTGTGCTTGTGCCGGTAAAACGACATGTTCCAAACACACCTGTTGTCCCATGTTGTATAACATGTTGGTATAAAGCATTGAGCCAATCATCATCTGGAACTATACCGGCATCGATAAAAGCTATCCACTGGCTGGTAACATGAGTTATTCCAATATTCCTGGCAAGACCTGGGAATGCACCTTCTTTGATAAAAACAAGACATGTTCCATGTTGCCATCCTTTTAATTTCCACCAACTATTGACGATATCAATACTTTGATCGGTAGAACCGGTATCTACAAAGATAATTTCTGACGGTAAAAGTGTTTGTTTCTCAAGACCATCTAATAACAACGCAAGAGACTTTGATTCATTACGCATCGGTATCACTATAGATACAGGAGCTACTTTAGTCATCCTTTTTTGGTTTTGGCAAGAGCCTTGGTTTCAAATATTTCTTGTTTCCACCTGTACCAATCCCATCCACCATAAATTTTACATGTAAAATCATCTACCGTATCTGTTTTGATAACTTCAGTTCTCTTTAATAAAAATTTATCATTATATTGATTGTTAATACCAAACATACTACAGCAACCTGTTTTGTATTCAGCTTTTTCGGTCATATTACATACTCTATTATCTACACTTCCATGAGGGTAAGAAATCGTCTTCACAGGTTTTCCTGTAATATCTTCAAGGTAGCAGCGACTTCCATATAATTCTTCCCACAGTTCCTTGTCGTTACAAGTTGTCAGGCATTTATGCGTTGACACATGAGACCCTATAGTAACACCTTCTAGTCCTGACAGTTCCTTTAGATCATCAATGGTTAAATAAAAAGCACTATTGCTTCTAAGAAAACTAGTGGTCACAAAAACTGTAAACGGTATCTTATATTTTAAAAGAATCGGGGCTGCAATGTAAAGATTATCTCTGTAACCATCATCGAATGTTATAGCAATATGCAATTTTGTATTTATATTTAATCTGTCTATATGCTGAAGAGAAATAACAGACAAAAAACTCGTCATGTTCATAAGTTCATGTATATGTCTTTCAAATTGATTTTTAGCTATACTTATGCCATAAGAATCATGTGGCAGCCTGGAATCAACTGAATGATACAACAGAATACGCAGCCCATTGCGATAGGACGATTGATGAGTAATGTATAAACAATAAATCTTTGAAAAAGCATCGTATGCTAATCTTTTTATGCTCATATGTTTTTGATTTTCATCAGTATATTGAATGCTAATCTCAACCATTCCGAGGATGACCATTCCCATTCTCCAAGGTACTCGATCATTTTACCTCCAAATCCTTTTTTAAAATGATCCACGCCTTCGGCAGCAATGGAAGCTGGCGCTATGCCACCAAAATCCAGTTCCGTGATGTTTCGACTCTTCAGATAATCAAAAAGTCTATATATCATCGCATATGAGGCACTTATCGTTCTACCTTCTTCACTGGTAACCGCCAATAGATAGAAAGCTTTATCTCCAAATGACAGTATTAAACACGACGTTATAACCTTATTATTTTGACAACCTTCTAATATGTTTATATAATTATCGAGGGTGGAACACATCTTGACTAATTCTCTTTCTGTTTTTATAGATTTCTTGAGCTGCTTCTTTTCGGCCATTTTATTATAAATTTTAAATAGATTATTCATAGAATTTACACATGTTTTGTTTTCCCAAGTTATATCTTCTGATAACGATTTCTTGACATAATAACGATGTTTAGATGTCATTTTTTGCATTAAATCACCCATTGAATAAGACATATCTAAAACAACAGAAAAACCACTGTTAATCTTATAAAATGGACGTACAAAGACTCTGTTAAATTTATATGCAAGTTCAGGACTGTTTGCTGATGTGCAATAAAAACGGATATGTATCTTTTTGCCTATTTTGTTCGTTAACTCAACAAAAAGAGTTTTCAATATCTTATCACTTTCATTATGTTTAGATTTTGGAAAATATATACACGGCCCACCAGGTGCCCATCCAATATGAATGTGTAATGGAAAGGTTTTAAACAATATTTGGACCATCATAACAACAGTCTCTTTATTCCTAGCTATACACCTCACAGGCAACCACCCTTCTGTCTGCTTCAGCGCTCCCCATTTATATGATTGAAATATATTGTGATCCGATGCCTGCAGCAACGAACTATCCCATAATTGCTGGCCACAATCTTTTGTGTAGATATCCCATTCTATCATGATGATTCAATAATACCCACAGACCTTATTGCTTCAGCCGTAATTCAATCTCACTGTCAATTATTGTCTCATCCATATGGGCCATCAGGTCATCGATAGTTATTTTTCCGTAGATATCTGGAAAGTGTTTTCGTATAAAGTTATGGAAGTTTTTTGCTTTTTGCTGTGCAAAACTACCAACGGAGAAATTCTCGTTTTTTCGCTCTCTCAAGGCTGATTCCTCAACTTTAAGGTTCACCTCCATGATGGCTCAAAAAACTTTTGATGAGCATATACCATATCCTCGTATCTGAGTGCAAACACATGTTCTTGACCAAATATTGAGATAGTGGAAGGTAGTCAATACAATCTCGGACATCGTTTTTTATGTGGCAGCAGTGTGCCCACGCTTGAATGGAATGCTACCGGCTTTTCAGTCTCATGTGTCAAGCCTGTCGATAATAATGTATGCGAACATAGCAATTTTCGGCATAAGGGAACTAAGTAATCTTTCGATATTAAACCACATGCCGTAACTCCACTCTGGCATTAGACTACGAAAGGAAATACCACCAGACATAAGGTATAGAAACGGCATTATCGGTTGCACGGAGCGTATGCGTAGTTGTGGATACTCAGATTCAAACTTCATACGGTCCCGCTCGAATATGATCCATGGCAGAGCTATGTTTGCCCCCGTGAGCGGACCATCCGAAGAGAACTCCCATTCTGTAGCATCAGGTTTGAAGGGTTCATGGTGAAGTTTTTGGTATACAAAGCTGGACCATGGAGTAATCCATGGCTCGACCATTGCAATTATTCCACCGGGACGTAAACATCGCACGGCTTCGCTAAAGAATTCACATGGCCGTGATACATGGTGCAACACGTCAATCATAATTATTGTACGCAAAGAGCTATTAGCAAATTGCAATGCCTCGGCATGTAATACCATGTCTACGCCAGTACATGGGAACGCCTCAGAAGTAATGGCTTCTGGGATTATATCCTTGATAAATCCTGCTCCGGAACCCACTTCTAGTACTGCTCCATCTCCAGAAGGAACTACGGAAGCAACAAAGCAGTACCATTGATTATATATACGTCTAAGAAAAAATTTATCGCGAATTATCGTCCTTCTCAACTCTGTTGTTTGTGGGTCATCCAGTGGTAAGTTACTAGTAAGTGGATGGATAAATAAAGATTTAAGGCTCAACACTATATAAATTTGATCTTTGTGGCAGCAAAGAAGACCATTTTAAAGAGGAGCAAACCGTGCCGAAAACGATCAATCTGCGTTGTTCCATAGGTACGTTCACGATAACGAACCGGAATCTCCAGAATTTTCAAATTCTGCTTTGATGCACCGAAAATCAGATCGAAATCGCCAAATGGATCGAAATCGCCAAAATAGAGTCTATCTGCGGAAATTTTCTTATATCCTTTTTCATAAGAACTTTTGTTCCACACAAGGTATCACGAATTCTCTGTTCGAGCAGAAATGAAAACATCAAACTGAAAAATTTATTTCCTATTAGATTAAGCTTTCTCATTGCCATTTTTTCCATCTGGTAAGTTAACCGGTTACCCATGATGAGTTCTCCCTTTCCAAGCAACAATGTGTTAAAGAACTTAGGCAGACTTTCTGGTGACACAGTAAGATCGGCATCGAGGATCATAAGCACGTCTCCTGTTGACTCATCAAACCCCTTTCTGACCGCATTGCCTTTGCCGATACCATCCTGCACGAACACCTTGATATCCAGTGCGTCGTACTCTCTCTGCACTCGATAGCACTCCTGTAGGGTGCCATCCTTAGAATGGCCTTCAATGAAAATGATCTCAGTGTGTCTTCCCATGTTTTTTATCCTTCGTACGGCGTCTTCAATGTTACCGCGTTCGTTTCGGCATGGGATAACTATAGAGCAACTGACTTCCTGATGCTCTATTTTTGTCTGAGCCGGTCGCGCAATGATTACCGCATTGAGTGCAAGCATTCTGAAGAAAGGGAGTTTCACTATAAAACGGTTGCAAAACCAGGAAATAAGAGACAGGTTTACTGGAACAAGAAAGCGGTAGTCCTTCTTGACTGACTCAAAATCGCAGAGATTGAGGATATTTTCTATGTCCTCGATAGGCAGCCAATGCTGTACAGGATGCTTTTCTCTAAAACTAAAGCTTTCAGCAGCCTTTAGGATTGGTTCCCATAAGTAGTTAAAATAGACGATAATAATCCGAGTTTCGTTTTTGCATACCTTTTGCAACTGGCCAAAGGCTTCCTGCACATCGTCCACATATCCAATAATATTAATAAGAAGGATATAGTCAAATTTTTCGGT
>JADFXO010000565.1 GCA_015233485.1 Nitrospirota bacterium | reverse complement strand
CAATATGGTTATAGGTTATTTTCAGAGTTGCCTTTCTCGCAGGATAGTGTTTGTCAAGCCACTCCATAACTTCAAACGCGACCGTTTCCGAGATGCAAATGAGGCCGTCACTCTGGGAAATCACTCCAAGCCATTGCGCGTGCAGGTCTGCAAGCCCCTTCGCGAAATATTGTGGAAACGTAATCGGCAGCATATCATATACAACAAAATATACAGGAATATTAAGACATTTTAAACGCTTAAAATAATCAGCCTGTGCAATGGCCACGTGATGCTGCAAATCCAGTCCTAAAAATACATCGCCACGCCGTGGACAGAGAGGCTCATCTGATACCGTTGTGTCATGGTGGCCCAAGAGCCTTGAAATATATTTTCCGGCATAATAATAACCCTTGCTGCCCGCGGTTGCGTAAACCGGCTCGACCTGATAACCGGTTGGCGGATTTTTTAATAGTTCCCCAAGCATACTGCGCACTACCCTTTGCACGCCTGTGCCGGCGTCGTGCCGCGATAGTTCCGAGATATCCACAAAAAGCCGTTTATGTAAAGTCGAAGGGAAATCCCGCGATGTGTTGCCGACATGTGCAGGGCGTTCTTTCAACCCTGAAAAATGGGGGAACAATCTTTTTACGTAGTACATTAATTTGCGCAACGGCCATGTAACACGCCATGAACCGCTTTTGTACACCGCCGCAAGGGTGTGCTCAAGCTGATTAGCAGTCGTCCACCATTTATACACAGAGTGGTTTAGTTCGTCTATTTTGGTTTTGGCAGCCCCCAGCTCATTTCGTAACGTGTCAACGCTGGCTCGTTCTTTGGTCAGAGCCGCATTAATTTGCTCAATTTGTCGGCTATAATCTTTTGGCGTCTGTTCCAAAGTTATCCCAAATTGGCCATTAACAACATATCTGATTTGAGTACGCGAAGCGCCTCTTTTACGCTACCCATCATGTCGTTAAATGGAAGAAGCCCCACAAGATGAAAGACGGCGCCCTTCTATCGTTTTACCACTTTGTAGTATATGGTACGAAGGGTGTACCATACTATACGCGCCAAAAGAGCGCTCGTGGAGGTAACTATTGCTGGAAAAGAACGCTTCTCCTCAGGCGGCAGAGTAATGTGCCGGGGGAAAGTCTTTATGGCGGCGTTGAGCTTGTGAAGATTCATACGGTATTGGGAAATGGCCATAATGATGTCTTCTTTTTTAATAGGCTCAGAAGCGGCAACAGCAAATATGCTTTCGTGTTGAATCAGTTCTTCATGGCTGAGCGTTGCTGAAAGAGATCCAACGGCGTCAGGCAAATGGGTTGACCATACCAGTACATGTGGAAATACCCCACCAAGAGAATGCGTTAGAGCTGCCGGGGTTTGTTCATTAACGTGCACGAGGTCTTCGTAATAACTGCGGGGATTTTCCGGCAGATAGGTTCCAATTTCTTTAGCCATTTGCCGCTTCCTCTCGTAGAAATGTTGATACATCAGCTTGTTCGGAGATGTATGTATGATAAATTTTCCTGAAATACCCATGAGAGAGCGTATTGTTTGCAGAAAGGTTCCAAATTCATTTTCCGGTATATGCTCAATTACGTCTGTTGCAAGCACTATATCAAACGAGTGATGTTCTGAGGTAAGTTCTAATATATCCTTGCATACAAAACGCAGATTGCTTCCAATGTACCCACTGTAATAGTTGTTGGCAATGTCAACAGCACTCTGCGAATAGTCTACTCCTGTGGCGTCAGCGCCTTCCTGGGCGCACGCAAAGGCCAGCTCACCACGCCCACACCCAACGTCAAGGACTTTTTTGCCAGCCAGCGGTTGCGCAAGGTTGTAAACTATTTGCAGTCTCATATCGTCAAGACATTTACCGCGTGAAGCCTTAAATGACTTATAACCTCCACAGTCGGTCATATAGTATTGCATGGTGTAACATTCTTTTAGATCCTGAGCGGATTTCCCGGTTTTTTTGAAAACTCGTTTTTCAGGGGTATTTTTAGTTTTTATGAGTAGCTC
>JADFXO010000564.1 GCA_015233485.1 Nitrospirota bacterium | reverse complement strand
ATGCGCAGGCACGCTTACCACTGGTATCCCTTATATCGTAAATACTTTTGTGCGGCGCTATTCCCCAGTTGTGCCGCTATTCTAAAATTGGAAATTGCCTGATTGTCGTCCCCTTTTTTACTATAGGCACTACCGCGGTTAATGTACGCAATAGCATCCTTTGGGTTTAATTCAATAGCCTTTGTACAATCGGCAATGGCTTGGTCGTAGTCCCCTTTATCAATATAGGCAGAACCACGGTTATTATAAGCTACTGCAAGACTTGGGTTTAATTCAATAGCTTTGTTATAATCGTTGATAGCACCGTCATAGTCTCTTTTATTATCATAGAGAAGACCACGATTGTTGTAGGCAAAAGCAAGGCTTGGGTTTAACTCAATAGCCTTGTTATAATCAGCCATAGCTCTATCGTAGTCTCTTTTGTTATCATAGGCGTGACCACGGTTATTGTAGGGTGCATCAAGAGTTGGGTTTAGCTCAATAGCCTTGGTACAATCGTTGATAGCTTGGTCGTAGTCCCCTTTATTATCGTAGGCAAGGCAACGATTACTGTAGGCAAACGCCTCTTTAGGGTTTAGCTCAATAGCCTTGGTACAATCGTTGATAGCTTGGTCGTAATCCCCTTTATTATTATAGGTATAACCACGGTTATTATAGGCTATAGCAAGACTTGGGTTTAGTTCAATAGCCTTGTTATAATCGGTAATAGCTTGGTCGTAGTCCCCTTTGTTATAGTAGGCATAACCACGATTATTATAAGCTAAAGCAAGACTTGGGTTTAGCTCAATAGCCTTGTTATAATCATTGATAGCGCTGTCGTATGCTCCCTTATTATTATAGACAAGCCCACGATTGTTGTATGCCTCAGCAACCATTGGGTTTAGCTCAATGGCCTTGTTATAATCGGTCATAGCTCGCTCGTAATCCCCTTTGTTATAGTAGGCATAACCACTATCGACATACCTTTTATAACCCATCTTTGCATATACTATGTAAAAAACAATTCCAACAATAACCATTACCGTAGCTATCGCTATTCCTTTTGAATAATATGCCTTACCACGATTGGATTTAGGTTTTGTTACTGTCTGTGTTGCATTAGATAACATATTTTTAGTCAAAGATTTCCTTGTAAATTTGTGATAGGCAAAAATCCCTCGAATAGAATTGATAAACATTAGCGTTAAAAATATTGCCAGCGTGAAATGTATTCCCATTCCAGAAGAATGCTTAGGGCTATATATATACAACCACATGTAGATTCTTTCAAGAATGTAAAGAGCAAGCCCAGCGATTGCTGCTATTCTATTCATTTTATAAATTCCCCAACCAATAACGATGAATAGGAATACATCAAGAAGATCCCACATATTAATTTTTACATTTGGTACCGGTTGAATATCGAAAAGACTGAGAAAAACAAGAACAATTGTCATTCCCGCACAATATGTACACGCCCATAAGCCTTGTTTTGATGCATTCTGTGCAGTTGCCGTATCTACAATTGAAGGCCAAATCCATGCATACCTTTTCGGAAACGCCATAAAACCTCCTTATTTTCTATTAATCGCTTTATTATACACCCTGGCAAGTTACAAATAGGGTATACATTGCAAACACTGGACAAAATGATGAAGGCAGAAAAATCTTGCGTTAGTGTACTTTATATCGGAAGTTCCCCTTGTAGAAAAGTAAAACAGTAATATATCAAGGAGTTATAGTGAATATCGGTAAATAGTAGCCACTAATATATTAATTTTACAAGGAGTTATAGTTGACATAGCGAGTATATTATGGTTATAATGTACTCACTATGTATGTTGATGAATCTACTGTGAGCCAAAACGGGAAAAGTTACACCCGTTATCTCCTGCGTCAATCTTATCGTGAAGGCAAGAAAGTAAAACATCGTACGATTGCCAATCTTTCCCAATGTAGTCCTGAGGAGATAGCGGCTATCCAGCTCGCCTTACGGCACAAGAAAGACCTTTCACAGTTGACGGCCCAGAGCAAAATAGTTTCACTGAAACAGG
>JADFXO010000563.1 GCA_015233485.1 Nitrospirota bacterium | reverse complement strand
AGACTTTATACCAAGCGGGGCATAGCTCATATATGTTTCCAGTATCCTATCGAATTTAATAAAAGACTTTTCATAGAAAGCTACATAGGATAGGTCATCAATTGCAACTCCACCGTATTCAAGGCAGAATTTTATTGCATTGACGGGAAAATCAGCATCGTGTTTTATCCTTGTAAAACGCTCTTCCTGAGCCGCTGCTATAATTTTTCCGTCTTTTATAAGGGCGGCGACACTGTCGTGATAAAATGCAGAAATTCCAAGTATATTCATATCTCAGACACCAGACAGACTGTCATTGTCTTCCCCCGCTAAGGTGCTGAAGAATTTCTCCTGCTATTATCTCGGTTCCTGTGGAATTCATGTGAACAGAATCGATAAAAAGCCTTATCCTTTTAGAAAAAGTATGCTCTTTGATTTCTTTTCCTGTCTCAAAGTGTGATATATTCAGTTTCTCTGAAACATCCCTTCTGACATCATGCTCGAGTTTTTCGAGGATAGGCATGTAGCGCACTTCTTTTAATAACGATTCCTCCGGTACATTCCAATACAGTGCTGCCGTTCGTGCTTGTTTGGCGCTATCCTCTTTATCGAAGAGAAATGGCAGGCCAATGAGGTATATGTGGACGTGTTTGTCCCACAGGGTTATAAACTTTTTCAGATTTTCATCATATCTATGTGCTATAAGACGGAGAAGCTCGGAATCGTTATTGATGACCCTATTGTTTCTTGATTCAATGAGTAATAACATCTTTCTAATGTAATACACTATTGCAAGTTTCCTGGGAAAGGAAAAGTATTCCATGAATTCTAAAAGTCCTTTGGCGGCTATGGATATATTTTTGTAACCGTTCACCCAGTAAAGTGTTTGATTTATAAGGATAATTTTTCTGTAGAGATTGGATTGCCAACAACGTTATTTGGTATAACTGCTTGATTTTAAAGACTTTTCTGGTTTTGGGGTGTATTTTGATATAAACAAATTATCCTTTATAATCAATGGGTTAAGGTGGGTGAACGGTTACATATTTTTGGGTTCAAAAGTATTCAAGTAATCGGGAGCTGTATCATTCATTACTGGAGCTATTAGAATGATATCCGGCTTAAGGTCTTTCCACCCCCAGTCGGAAATATCTTTTTCTGCAGGTCTAATACCACTTATCCATTTTTCCCTGGTGATTTCAATATTAGCATTAGTATGATAGTTTTGGATAAATTCTTCAAGATGTCCTCCAATTCTACCAAGATTGATGACCTCATATTTCCCGGGAAAGGCCTTTTCAAGCTTTTCAGCCAATATTTTTGGCCATGTATTTTCAGGTGCGACACCAAAACCATATGTTGTGCTTCCGCCAATAGCAAGAATACGTATACGACCACTTTTTTTAATAGAAAAAGATTCTCTATATAGAGCCATATCATGTGATTTACTTGAATTCTGATTGTTTGATGTAAAATACCAGTTACCAGTCGATATATAAAAAGAAAGCTCACCAACAGTGACAGCAATAGCGGCTAACAAAGCGGAAACAACTACAAAAGTAACGGATGCCAGCAGCCATAAGGGATACTTTCTCATTTTTTTATAACCGGTTTCTCTTTGACCTCAGCGCTGCCATTTTCCATTCCTATTTCCCACTCCATAGGTATATCGGAGTAGAGTTTTCTTTGTTCATCGTCTAAAATGCTCATAATGGGTTTATAAAGGCGTGTTCTTTTTAAAGACTTTTATCCAATCGCTATTGTTTTGGACATTACTGTTTTTACTTCTGTAACAACTATATCCCATGTATCTAAGACGAGGTTAATGTTCAGTAGTTCATAGTTTGCATTAACATTCGGTTGGAGAATATCATAATTATTTTCATCCGGTAATATCTTCGTTATTCCATCTTTCTGTGTCAATTTTACAATGCCCATGATTTCAAGTTTCTTAGCAACAGTCAGGAACTCTTCGTTTTTTCGCACGTCATGCGCTTTTGACGGAATAACGGCAGGAAGCATATATTAATAAGTACATAAGTAAGTGGATATAAAT
>JADFXO010000562.1 GCA_015233485.1 Nitrospirota bacterium | reverse complement strand
ACATAACGTAAAGATAAATAGACCATAAGTTATCACAACCTACGCATATATATAGTAAAAAATAGTATTATATTTCAAACTGAGACACTACCTATGAATACCTCTATTTAAGGCAAAAGCCGCACCCGAAGGCACGGCTATTTGAGCTGGCAGCACGCTACCAGCGGGTATATGTAGTTTATTAATTATATGATATCCGTTGAGTATTTTCAATAAGTTTGTTATTTATTTTATACCAGCATGGCTTTTCTTATCATGTTTAAAAACAGTTTTCCCGGTTTTGCCAAGGAAATTATACCGAAACTTGAGCAGATGAGGGCAATGCACGAACAACACCTGCCCGATGATCTGAAAGCTATTATCGGGGAGTGAAGCTGGTTGTAATCAAGTCTTCGGCATTTTATCTTTATGTAGAGCTGGTGCAAAAGCTACCGGAATCACCACTCGGCATACCATTGACTAACCACCGGTTTTACTCCCCTTTTTCCTGTTCTCTTATAATAACGCGTTGCCCTGAGGCGCCTTCAATAGCCTTTACCGCAATATCTCTAACCTGAAGCCCAGCCTCGCTTGTCCTTTGTGTGAGCTGACGGATCATCTCATCTTGCTCCTTGATTTTAGCCTCCAGAGACGCAACCATTTGTTTGTTGAGTTTTCTCTCTCCCTCAATCTCTTTTGATAAAAGTGCTGCCTCGTGTTTATATTTTATTTCCAATCCGCTGAGCACAGCCTTCTCGGTATCCTTAACGGCTTTTTCAAGTTCCGATGGAAATGCTACGGCCTTAGCTTTTAACTCGTTATACTCTTTCTCCTTTGCTGCAAGCACAGACTCTCTCTCAACTGTCTCCCTGTCAAATGCTTCACGCTTTTCTTGCAGCTCTTTTTCTTGAGATGTTTTTTTCGCCTCGTATTCGTCAGACTCTTTTTTCTTTTTCAACTGGAAATTATAGTTATATTCCTCCTCGGCACGTTGTTTCTCTTTTTTTGACAGCGCATCTTTCTCCTTTGCCGTTGACTCGTACTCCGCCTGCTCCTTTTTCCATTGCAGCCTCTTTTCGGCGATTTCTTCTTCCAAAACCTGTCTCTTTTGATTTATCTCCGATTCAAACTTTTCCTTTCTCTCCTTCTGAGCCAACAGCAACGCCGCAAGGCTGTCAGCATTTACAGCTATTTCATGAACTTCTTCAAGATTTCTCTTTTCAATAGTTATAGATTGCTGAAGGCCGGTCAAAGTTTTATATTCAGCTATAAGTTTTTCCTCTAGGGCATCAAGAGAATTCACAATATCAACTTTGATGTTTGCAAGGTTTTTTACAATCTTCTCCATGCTTGTACCTGATGCCGACTCAACAATCTCTTTTTCGTCATGCTTCTTTTTTTCGGTCTGCCTGTCGATAGGTTTTTGTTCTTTAACTTTGGCCAACAACTCGTTATAGGCGACCAGTATTTCATTTTTCGTGCTTTTTGACATGTCCTTTTCCATATTTCATTCTCCCTGCTGTAGTTTAGTTTCCTCTTTTCAACTCACTCCGCTTATAGTGGTCAATTCCAATAAAACCGATCATTTGTACATGTCATATCACCCATCTGAGATATCATAATCATTAACTTTTTCTACTTCTCTGTTAATAAGTCTTCACAACAGCCTTCTATAAGAAGAAACTAACTGATTTGGATTCTTCTCAACAAATATGATAATATTTACTATTGGTTTCACGCTGCTTCTCACGCCTGTTTTATTTTTGCTTCACTATTTTAGCAGAAGGTTGAACCTAAAATCAGGAATGTCCGGTTAAGTTTTTGCGAATAAACTCTCTCCTGTTTCCTAAGCATACAGTTGGTGTAGGAGTAATTAGAGGTGAAGGTATAAGGTATGATGACAAATTATTTTATCTTTATGGCGCGAACTCTCATTTCCGGCAAAGAGCTACCGGATCCTGATTAGATCCTGAGACCCTTGTAAACCGTTTATCCATGCGGCATCTGTGAGGTTCGAGTCCCCCCTTCGGTATTACTTAACTCTTTGATTTATAAATA
>JADFXO010000561.1 GCA_015233485.1 Nitrospirota bacterium | reverse complement strand
GAAAATAAAACCGTATATTAAAAACGGCGTACTTTCCTCAATAGATGAAAAAGTGAAAAAAAACGCTATACTGAAGAACATACTTAGAGAAAATTTCGGCACAATAAGGGCCGAGAACTCCTGGCACCCACACGAGTTGCTTTTTCAGCTTAACTCGCCCGTTTTTATAGTCGACCCTAAGACGGACAGTTACGAACCCCGCCATGACCCGTTGGACGAGAGATTTAACCCCTGGGAGTTTAATTTTATTTTAGCGGCGCAAAGCCTTATCTTTCACGATCAGTTAAGCACGATGGTCCCGTATAAAGATAAAAACAGATATATGCGTGGAAGAATATGCTCAAACCCGACCGAACCTGAGGCTGGCATTGACCTGGGGTTTATCGACAACACCATGGACGTCTATAATACCTTTGGCGAACGCATAGGAGCTCTGGCCAAGCTGGTTAAGATTCTTCTACGGTTGAATTTTCATCCGGGTGTTTGGGTTGAAATCCTGCCGCGAATGACCGAAGATTTTAAAGATCATGGCATTGCCCGGAGAATCAGGCTTGAAGAACTCTCGCACTCCGGCACATCTGGTTAATGCCGCTAACGGGGAAAATAAGATTATAGTAATCTGTATTAGTTATGATATAAAGTATGGAAAGACCTTACAATTGGTATTGAAGAGTTTGACAAGACATCTGTAAATCGAGTACTATAGAGGCTATGCCGAGGTAGCACAGTGGTAGTGCAGCTGATTCGTAATCAGCAGGTCGTGGGTTCAAATCCCATCCTCGGCTTTCTTTATTTTCAAGGGGTTACAGGGTTTTGGCATGGTTACCTATCTTCTCGATTGTGCAGTTTTTGTGCAGTAGACTTTTTATTGATAGCACTGTCTAACAAATCGACAGCCCTAACTTTATGGCTCGGGGCTAAGTGAGCATACCTCAGTGTCATAGTCAACGTCTTATGTCCCAGGAGTTCTTTCACGCTTGTTATGTCTACACCTGCCATAACTAAATGTGACGCAAAGGTATGTCTTAAATCGTGAAAATGGAAATCCTGGATACCGGCCTTTCTACAAGCGGTGTTGAAGCTCTTTCTAACGTCATTGAAGGTAATTCTCGGTTAGAGAAGTTTTCTTGTCAGTAGCGTTATTAGTAAACATTGATTCCTCCGATTTAATTAGTCGTCCCTGAAATCGACTCAAAATAAAAAAGCCCCGGTATCGATAATGACACCGAGGCTTCCAGTTGCTGTGTTATCTTTTTATGGTAGATGCATATATTACGGGGATTTGAGAGAGAGAGAGCGAGCAATATTCACGCCAAGCTCACCATGTTCCTTGTAACATCTATATCCTTCTTTCATACAACATCCTCTATTTGCCGAAATTACGACAGTACCACGTTTATCAAAAAGATAAACGTTGATGTCGAGGTTATTTAAGCATTAAACATCACCAAGGGTCAAGGGTAGCACCTGATAAAACGGTACAATCTACCCCTGAATGCTTTCAATTCCCCTATTGCTACCTTTCAACAGGGGTAAAACTGCATATTCAAGGTATAACCGTCATATTAGTTTGAACGAAAATTATGTATTTCTTGTACAGCACTAAACTTGCAAATAACAGGGAGTTGACGATTCTTTATGAAATCAACATAGCTGCTTTATCTGAAGCAACAGCTTTTAGCACTTATGGAGCCAGGTCTTTTTAACCAGGGATTGCTGATCCCCTTGACCTCCTGTCTCATAATTGTATAGTGGTATCAATATGTTTCAGCCTTTTTATCATTTATACCTTTGAAATTATAACAGATGAAAATCTTATTGCGTCTCAATAACCTGCCATGTTCGGTTGTGTCTATCAACCGCATGTTGCACCTTTGAAATGCCGAAGCGACAATAGGAGAAAGTTCTTTATCCCCATCGGTAACGAATATACCGTTAACCGGAATCGGATAAGTCCCGTTCTGCCCGGTAATATGTAATGCGTCGTTTATGCCGGGCCACATATCGTACTCGTTCATCCTTCTGCCAAGGTTGATG
>JADFXO010000560.1 GCA_015233485.1 Nitrospirota bacterium | reverse complement strand
ATTGTATGAACCAAAGATGACAGCTCCTAAATGCATGCGGCGTATTCACAATCGGGGTTGGATTTTTGCGTTTTCATTGTGGGTAGGCGAATGGGTGCTCCTGACACCGAACTCTCAGATTTGCTCATATCTTTTCCTTTCAGAAGACGTCATATCACGCGCCGATACAATCAAAACACTACCAGCCTTCTTGTATATAAAGAAGATTATAAGATAGCGTCCATCGTTTGTCTGACCCATTGCTGAATAAACATCTTCAGAGATACGATGCCCTTTCTCAACAAACCTAAAATGGGGTTTATTCAACAAAACCTCTATTACTTCATTAGTCCGAACATTATGTTTTCGTAGTAGCTTATCAATTAATTCATCCAACCAGAGAATATCTCGTATCTTCAATAGCTACACCTTGTTCATCCATATCTATACTATTATACCATTCTTAATATAGAAAAAGCGGAATAGTTCATGTTTTTACCCAACATTGGACAAACGAATCCTTTTTGTCCAATGTTCAGATATTATGAGCAAGAGATATTCCAGTTCAATAACAAACCACGAATGATGGGGTGCCTTATTCCTAATATAAAACAATGTTACCTACTTTGGTTTGGACAACAGCCTGTCAATATGCTACTCCTATAAGTCTATTTCACTTGTTATAATTTCAACCATTCTTGGAATGACTTTGTTTATGTATTGAACATATTGGACAATCTGAAAAAATATACCTAAGAGTGCGTAGGTTATAAATCCTAATGCAAGCCAGCAGCCTATTAGTTTTTTTGCCACTAATATCATGAATGCGATCAAAAAGAAAAAAACTATATAGCTCCATAAAATACGTGACGTGCTTGGCTTAATCCACAAACCATGTACCTTAGCTACCCGTATTAGTTTTGGTGATATTCCAATTTCCCAGTAGAGCAGTCTTCTACCCACTAATTTGTTTATTTCTATCTCTATTTTCTCTAAGCGGCGGGCCAAAAGTTCAAGAATATACATGTAGCTTAATGATGCTGAGGCGGAGAATAAACCTGCAGTCGTAATCAAAACAAATGCTAAAAACCCTAATAGCTGATAAACGAGCAAAGGAGTACCAAAAACAACTATCAAATTATGATTAAATATCTTTTCTAACCCATTAGTGTCTGATTTAGTTATTATAGCAAGTGTTGCTGACACTATCGCTATAGAAGTTGGTAGTATCAAAGGTAAGAAATTTGTGTGGCGTTGAAAAAGATTTATATAAGTTTGCATCTCTCCTTTGATGAACCCATATTCCTTCATCAGAATGTCTATTTGTTCTTTAGCGTCTATTGATGACATTGAAAGATCAAAAGCCGTAATATTCAGATTCTGTAACAGAGAGGTTGTTTCCCGTTGCCAGTCGCACCCATTCGCCTACCCACAATGAAAACGCAAAAATCCAACCCCGATTGTGAATACGCCGCATGCATTTAGGAGCTGTCATCTTTGGTTCATACATTGCCTTACTTCGACCATATTGTCTCAATAAGGCTGTACCGATGCCCCAGCCAGACAAGCCCACCTCTCCAATTTGTTCCAACACTTTTGAAAGTTCCACACGTCGTGCCGCCATGTTAAACCCAACAGAACAACCAACACCGCATAAAAACGAAAGTCGTACAAAAAGGCTTGAAAGAATATACGAAAGGAATGTGGGTTTCATACCCATGTATGATTGACCAAAAACCAAAACTGGTTTGCCGATTTTATTAAAACACGAGAAGGCTTGTTCAATCCAGTCGACTGGGTAAATAGTGTCAGCATCAGCAAGAGCAACTATATCACCCTTAGCGTGTCGAACACCGACTCGCATACATGGAATCTTTCCTCGCTTATCACAATATAGGAGGTAGTCAACATAAGCCATGAGAATTGCAGATGTAGAATCTGATGAACCGTTATCTACTCCAATAATTTCAAACTTTGCTGATGTTTGTTGATTTCTTAAAGATATGAGTGTATTCTCGACGTTTTTTGCTTCATTATATGTACATAAAACTATCGATAGATTAATTTGGTCT
>JADFXO010000055.1 GCA_015233485.1 Nitrospirota bacterium | reverse complement strand
TCAGAATCGCGGCAGGCATCTCAGCCACAGCAACTATCAGCGGCGGCTTACCGGCCTATACGGTAACCTCCGGAAACACGAAGACAGCAACGGTAAGCCTTAACGGCGGCACAGTTACTATTACCGGAGTTGCCACAGGTGTAGTCGCTATTACTATCCTCGACAAGAACAACGGTGTTGTAGGCATAGGCGTAACTGTAACGGCGCCGTTAGCGGCAGACCAGACCAGCCTCAGCGTCGTTGCCGGCAAGTCGGCAACCGCGGCTATCAGCGGCGGCTCTGGCGCATATACAGTATCGTCTTCGAACACTAAGGCTGCTACGGCGGCTGTCAACGGCGGCACTGTTACGATAACCGGCGTTGCCGCGGGCACGACCACGATTACCGTTACCGACACGAACAATACGAAGGTCTCTATCAGCGTTACCGTATATCCGGCGTTAGTGTTGAGCCAGTCCACCATCAACATCACAGCAGGCAAGATGGCAACGATGACTATCAGCGGTGGTACCGCCCCATATACGGTAGTGTCTTCGAACTCGAAGACAGCCACGGTAAGCCTCAACGGCGGCACTGCCACGATAACCGGCGTTGCCAAAGGTACTACTACTATTATAGTTACCGACAAGAACGGTACTCAGGCCACTGTCAGTGTTATCGTTCAATAAGGGTTAAGGAGTGAGATTGGGCCGGAGTGCCGAAGCCGCCAACGGGCGGCAGCCCAAATTCAATAGTCCAACGTGTACGTGAATACGGGGTGAAGGGGGATTATCCCCCTTCGTCTTTAATCCTTTTAATATTTGTCTGCGATCTTGCCTTTTATCTTTTTATACAACCTCTTTATCGTCCTGACGGCGCCGGGAATCAGCCTTTCTGTTACTAACTTCCTTTCGAGTAAGAATACCACAGGTTTAGAGGCAAGCGCCCTTATCAAGCCGCGGGGGAGCCGCAGCTTAAGCATAACCAACAGTATAGTCGTATAGTGAATCTTGTTTTGCCTGTGCCAATGCCACGTCTTCAACTGGTAGTCTGTGGATGTATCAAGGAGATTTTCCTCAATGGCCTTATTACAGAGCGCGGTTCCATTATAAAACACCAGCGAACTGACCCCTATCATGGCATTGCGCGGCATATTGTCTAATAAATAATTGATCGTAAATAAGGTATCCTCCGGCGTTTCCCATGGATTGTCAACAATTAAATCGATGATAAGGGGATAATTAGGATGCCTTAGAGAGAAAAACCTTAAAACCTCGTCAATGTTTTTATTGATTGCCACGCGGCGGTAGATCGTCTCCATGTTGGGCGCCCGGCTTTGAAGCCCGATCTGGCACGCTATCATCCCGCAATCGATAAGATGACTGGTTAATTCTTCTGTAAAATAGACCGGAGTAAATAAACTCTTGAAGGGCAGTCCATATTTTTTGAGGAGATTCGCAGTCTCCCAAATATCCTTCCTTGCAAAAAATGAATCGTCCTCAATAGATAATTCTGTAATATAGGGGAAGTGTTCTTTTGCCCAGAGAATCTCCTCTTCTATTTTTTCAATGCTTCTAAAGCGCACTTTGGGGGACTGTACTTTTTTCAACACATTGTTGGCGCAATAGGTGCAGTTATCCGGGCAGCCCCGCGCCGTCTCCATCCTGTATATGTAAACAGTCTTATCACGGTTGGTTTCGGGCCGGAACGCCATGAAGGGTTTATAATCCTCAAAAGATTTCACAGGTATTATCTCATCCAGGTGCTCAACGTAAATGTAGTGGCCCTCAGGGCCATAGTCGGGAAGGGGCAGCAAGGAAATATCGTGTATAGACTCAAGTTCCGGATAGCTCTGGCCGCGAAAATATATATTTTTAATCGCGTTGGGCGCAGTCCCCACCTCAATCTGCCTTACAAGTTCAAGCATCGCGTACTCACCGTCCCCTATACAGGCCGCGTCGGCGAATTCAAGCGCCTTCAACGGGTTTAAGGTCGGAAACACACCCCCAAATATGACAAAATTATCTGCCCGCTTGAGTGTCTTCGACAACTCCGCACCCGCCCTCATATAGTTATCCATGAGTGTAATCCCGATTACTGAGGAGTCCGCTGTCATCACCCTGAGCCTTTCGAGCAGGCTTTCAGGATAGCTGATATGGCAAAAAGGCGATATATTCCATCCCGATTCGGTTGAGGGCATGGGAAGGAATATCATTCTGGTGTCAAATCCGGCATTTTTAAGCACCGACGATATTGACCTGAGGCCGGCATTATACAGAGAACTGTACGGTGATACTAAACTTATCTTCAAGATACTCTCCTTAGATAGTAAAATTGGCCTATGTAGTTAACTCCTTTAAGAAGAAAACTGGATTCCTGCTTTCGCGGGAATGACATATACATGTGTTCATTTGTCCTATATAGTCTGTCATTCCTGCGAAAGCAGGAATCCAGAGAACCCTCTACCGGTGTAAACTTCAAAGGCATTTAATAAAATTAGCCTGGCATAATTTCTTACTCCGGTATTATACAAATATTGCCGCCTAATTGAACACAGTATATAATATATTTACCGGCAGAAAATTATCATATCCCAACGGCAAGCGCCTTTTCCCGTATTGCCTTTATCTTGTCTCTGATAGTGGCCGCGCGTTCGAAGTCCAGCTTCTTTGCCGCTTCTTTCATCTCCAGCTCAAGCGCCTTTAATTTATTTTCGTCGAAGACGTCAAGGATTTCAACCTCATCCTCTACCGGCACTGTCCAGTAATCGGCCTCGTATATGGTTGCGAGGATATTTTTTATATTGTTGATTACAGTCTCAGGGGTTATCCCCATTTCCTCGTTGTACTGGAGCTGCTTTTTACGGCGGCGCGTGGTCTCGTCCATTGCGCGGCGCATAGAGCCGGTTATTGTGTCGGCATAGAGCAGCACCTTGCTGTTTACGTTTCTGGCGCCACGTCCCGCCGTTTGAATCAGGGATTTCTCTGACCTCAAAAATCCCTCCTTGTCGGCGTCGAATATAGCCACAAGAGATACCTCCGGTAAGTCCAGCCCCTCTCTGAGGAGATTTACCCCGACCAGGCAGTCAAACACACCCATGCGCAAGTCCTGAAGTATTTTTACCCTGTCAAGCGTGTCTATGTCTGAGTGCAGGTAGCGTGTCCTTATGCCCAGCTCGTTGTAGTACTCCGAGAGGTCCTCGGCCATCTTCTTTGTCAGCGTTGTAACCAGCACACGCTCTTTTCTTTCGGTCACGAGCCGGATTTCTCTTATCAAATCATCGACCTGGCCACTGACCGGCCGTACGAACATCTCCGGGTCTAAAAGCCCTGTCGGCCTTATGATTTGCTCCACTATATTGCCGCTTGCCTTGTTAAGTTCATACTTGCCCGGTGTTGCCGAGACATATATGGCCGCCTTTACGCGCGCCTCAAACTCGTTAAATCTTAACGGCCTGTTATCCAGCGCGGAAGGGAGCCTGAAGCCGTAGTTGATGAGGGTCTGTTTTCTGGCCCTGTCGCCCTCATACATGCCGCCTATCTGTGGTATGGTTACATGGGATTCGTCTATGACGATTAACAGGTCATCGGGGAAGTAATCAATAAGCGTATATGGCGGCTCACCGGGCGCCCTCCCGCTTAGATGCCGCGAGTAGTTTTCTATCCCGTTGCAAAAACCGAACTCCTTCAGCATCTCAAGATCAAACATGGTGCGCTGCTCTATTCTCTGCGCCTCTGCGGGTTTGCCCTGCCTGAGAAAATATTCAACCTGTGCGCGCATTTCTCTCTTAATCCCTGAAAGGGCGCCCTCAATTCTGGCCCGCGGCGTTATCCAGTGCGAACGGGGATATATAGCAGCCGTCTTCAGCCGTCTCAGCCTTAGCCCCGTAATGTGGTCAAACTCATAGATTGCGTCAATATCGTCGCCAAAGAACTCTATCCTAATCCCCTTGTCCATCGAAAAGGCCGGAAATACCTCGACTATGTCGCCGCGTACCCTGATAGAGCCACGCTTAAATTCCCTCTCCCTCCTCTCATACTGAAGCGCCGTGAGCTGCTCCAATAGGGCATCTCTCTTAATCGAATCGCCCTCTTTTATCACAAGGTGCATACCCATATAGTCCTGCGGCGAGCCGATGCCGTAGATGCACGACACAGAGGCCACCACAATAGTGTCGCGCCGCTCAAGAACGGCCATCGTTGCCGAATGCCTAAGCCTGTCTATGTCCTCGTTTATCATAGCATCCTTCGCAATATATGTGTCGGTCTTAGGAATATATGCCTCTGGCTGATAGTAATCGTAGTAGCTGACGAAGTACTCGACAGAGTTTTGTGGAAACAGCTCCCTGAACTCTCCATAGAGCTGGGCGGCGAGGGTCTTATTATGTGCAATGACGAGCGCGGGTAATCCTAAATTGGCTATGACGTTGGCGATTGTAAAGGTTTTTCCTGACCCTGTTACGCCTAAAAGCACCTGATGTCCCAGCTTTCGGGCACCGGTAGTGAGCGCTGCTATGGCCGCCGGCTGGTCACCCTTAGGCGTGAATCCGGTTATAAGCTGAAAATCCCCCACGGCGTAGATTATAACTTAAACGAAGGAATAATGGGTATCGCGCCAGAGAAATTGTCACGGTTCAGCGTGAATTGGCTTGTCTTGCCGTCATTCCGGCTCGTCCGGAATCTGTCGTGGAGTGAGGTCTTATCTGGAGAAAACACTGTAATGCTCAGAGAATCTCTTTGAGCGAATCTTAAAAAAATCCGTGACACGGTACTCAGTTAGTTTAGCGTCTACCTTTGCTACCCTGTCCTCAGTCGATGGATGGGTCTTAAAAACACCGCCACCTGTGGCCGTCGACTTGCTTTGAAGATTTTTCAAGACTTCCTTCAACGCCGCCGGGTTGTATCCCGATGCCCTTAAATAGACAAGGGCACTTTCGTCGGCCGCATATTCCTGCGATTTGGAATAGCCACTTGTAACCAGAGATTTAACAACATCGTCTATCGACCCCTCAAACACATTCAGCAGTTGAGAGACTTCGCCGGGGGTGTATTGCTTCGCGGCCTCAGAACCCATAACGGTCAGCGCCTCCGTCCAACGCGACGATGATATAGCCCCAAGCCCGTCCTTATGGTTTATGTGCGCGACTTCATGCGCAAGTATCGCGGCAAGCTCGTCCTCGTTTACCGCTAAATCTACCATGCCTTTTGTGATAAATATAATCCCGCCCGGGCACGCAAAGGCGTTTATCTCCTTCGAATCCAGTATCGCAAAGTGATAGCCGCCATACGTGAACGGCATTTCAGAGTGAAACGCTATTGTCTGTCCCGTGAGATTAACATACGTGGTAAACTCAGGGCTGTTTAACAGTTTATAGGACGCCAGTATCCTTGCCGCTACAGATCTGCCGATATAGTATTCCTCTTCCGGCGCAATCGGCCTGGCCGCCTTTGACACAGAAGTCCCAACCTTGATCGCCGTCTCCGGCAAGGACGAAAGCGTCGGTACACAGCCCATAAGCACGGACAACAGCATTATAATCATTAAGTTTTTCATAACGAGATTATTCAGTCAGCCCCCCAGCCTTGATAAACATCGCGACCTTCTCAGCCGGCACGGTAAAGCCCTCAACCTTAGTGACGAGATTAAAATCCAAATCCGGGTGCTTCTTCTTATAGGCATCCTCAACCTGCGGGTTAAATCCCTTGCCGGCCAGCGACACCTCTTCGTTTGAGGCGGCATGGCTGCCCCCTTCTGTCCTGGCTAATTTTACGGCAGCCTTATTGAGGGCGCTTTTGTGTATACAGCCGGACTTACCCCCAAAATTTACCATATACCAATCGCCTTTCGTTGAGACCACCTCTAAGGCATCGGCGTATTTGACCATTGCCCTGACGGCAGAGAAAAAATTACATTCCGCCCTGATAGCATTTTCCTTCGTGATTACCTGCATTGTCTCCCCGTACACAAGGGCGGGCACAAGCAGCAAAAGCATTATGAATACGGTTCTCTTCATTTCTCGGTCATTTTAACAATTATCCAATCATTTGTCAATGGAGGGGCTGCCGCCGCCAAAATATTTTTCACTCGTTTTAACAGTACACCAGATGGCCCGTCTGCTGGATATAGTGTCAGCAGCTCCTCTAAATTATCTGCCGATTCCTGCCACTTTCCCTCTTTGAACAAGCGCATCGCGTCAGTATATCGCCCGGCAAGTATTTTTTTATCGTTGTCAGCGTCGGATACAAAACCCATGATCTCAAATATCTTCGCCGGTATGCTCTTGCCCTTAACCTCTATGAGGGCAAGCTCGCGGCTTAGAAATAAATCGTCTGTGCCGCCAAGTATCTCTTCGCTTACTATTATTTTCGTCTTAAAATACTTGTTTACCGATTCAAGCCTTGACGCCAGATTTACGGTGTCACCTATGACGGTAAAATTATAGAGCCTGTTGCTGCCCATATTTCCGGCGATTACGTCGCCTTTGTGCATCCCTATGCGCAGGGATATATTGGGGAATCCCTTGCCTTTAAATTCGCTGTTGACCTTATCCAGCGCCTTAAGGCAGTTTACGGAGGCGCTGCAGGAGTTTATCTCATCCTTTTCGGAGACTACCGGAGCGCCCCAAAATGCCATTACGCAGTCACCAATATATTTATCGACCACGCCGCCATATCCGATGATTACCTCTGTCAGCTCGCTCATCACGCCATGAAGCATTATGGCCGTCTCCTGGGCGGTTTGCATCTCGGAGATTGTCGTAAATCCGGCGATGTCGGCAAAGAAAACAACGACGTTCATAGTGTTTCCGCCCGGCCTCAGCAGCTCTGGATTCTTTAATATATGGTCGGCGATTTTCTTGTCCATGTACTGCGAAAAAACCGTCTTAAGAAATAGTCTCTGCTTTCCCTCAGAGGCGTAACTATATGCGAGGGCGGCAATGAAACTCGTTATATCGGCATTTAACAGAGGTATGACATCGACATATATCGAATTTCTAAATAAAACAGCCGTGACGGCTATCACCGTGGCAACAGACGCCGCCAGTGCCCCGATGTTGCTTAGGAGCGAATGGCGCCTCAGAACGCAGAAAACGGCAAAGAGAGAGAGAAAAAACATGGGTACAATCACGTACATCTTTCCTGGGTGTTTGATAAGCCCGCCGTTTATGAGATTGTCAAATGCGGTGGCATGTATATGTATCCCCGTAGAGATGGAGGAAATCGGCGTGGGTTTTAAATCATAGAGTCCCGCCGCGGTCATTCCCATGAAGACGGTCTTACCTTTAAAGAAGTCCTTGTTTATTTTAGGACTCTCCGATTGGCTCACGGCATAGGCGCACTGCAATATATCTATGGCGGGGATGGCGGGATAGGGGTCTTTTCGCGTAGAATACCTCAGAAGGGGATTTATCTCCGGTACCTCGACACCCTTTACGATGAGGCGGCCACCGGTAATGGCGGCAAGTTTTTTATCTATCAGATATTCAAGCGAAAAATACGGTATGGTATGCCCCCTTAGTTGAAAAAACATGGGGATTCTCCTGTAAATACCATCCTTATCCGGCGAAATATTGACGTTGCCGGCACCTTTTGCCGCCTCCATCAGTTCCTCTATCGGCGGTACCGCGGAGTTAAAAGTCTTAAATACTGTGGCGTTGTCTTTGAGAGCGATACGTCTGATAAACGCCTCCTCAGCGTCAGATACCTGCTTTACTGGCTCTGTGGAGAGAAACAGGGCGATATAGACATTGCCGGCCTTTTTCACGGCGTCGGCTAATGTCTTGTCGTCGTCCACACCGTAGAAGGACGACTCGGTATATAGTATATCAATAAACACCGCGTCGGCCTCAGACATATACTCTATCATCGGGGCATATAGCCCTCGCGGCCACGGCCATTTAATCGCTTGCTTGCTCTCGGCGTCAAGGCTTTGCTGGTCAATCCTGACGATAACGATATTGTCAGAGAAAGTCGCGGGGTTTAGATACCGGCAGTATATATCATAGGCCTTAAGCTCAAAATAATCAAAGCCCCCGGACAAAAACACTACCAATGAAAAGAGAAACGTTATGGCGGTAAGGACAGCCAGAGTTCGTCTCATCGACGCGCACGCCTATAGGCCGCGATATGGGCTGATTTGTGAAAAACCATCGTTAATATCATCTTTTTAATAATTCCGTCCATCTTGTAAGATTACTATCGAAAAGCCAGTAGTTTGTTATAAGCTCTCTGTACTGGCTGATTGTGTGAAGGGTGATGCCGCCAAGCAGCTTTTTTACAGTTATAACCAATTCGTCTTTCGATGTAACTCTGTGGTAAAACCCACTGAAATCACAAAGGGGATTTGTGTTCATGCAGTTGGGGAAAAAGGGTATGATTACCTCGGCGCCGTAGGCAACGGCCTCAAGGGCAACCGTGCTTGATGCCACGATTACCGCAAACGACTCACCAAGGTAATCTGTAATATCGCCGTGCTTTATTGTATAGTTTTTTTCGCCGGCATTAATGCCGAGTTCCCTGAACAATCCCTCTAATGGCATAGAAGGATGCCCTTTAAACCAAATCGTTACTGATGGAAGTTCATCTCGTGCGCTGTCAATCAACGTGAGCAGCGAAGCCGTCTCCGCCCTGTCTATCGTACCGGCTATAAGAAGTACAGGCCTTTGGTTGACGGGCTTAGGAGGAGTCTTTAAAATATCCTCAAGGTATATCTGCCTTACGGCCTCAAGGGTTTGTACATTTGAGTAGCCCCGCGCCTCTAAAAGCTCCGAACAGTGGCTGCCGTTACAGGCAAGGACATCGGGCGTGGGGCATTTAAACTCACCGGTGAAATCGCCGGCATCTTTTAAATGGTACAAATCCCTTTTGGAAAGCGTCGTATGAAGAAAGCCGACGCTGCATAGTTGCCGTGGTTTGGCCGCATTGAGGGCCATTTCCCATGGATGCATCTCCGAATAGTATATACATTTCGATATGTTTGGAACTTCCCTGAATAATCTCTCATAGGTCAAATAGTATAAAATACCTTCGATAGCCGGTATGCCGCAAAAAGATTCTTTCCAGAGAGATAAAGCTATGCCGGTGTTTTCGGCGTTTAACGGCGGCTTTAGGATGGCCTTTTTTATAAATCTAAATAAATATTTGCTGAGTGCTATTTGCCGCAGCCACAGACACAGCGCTTCAAATAAGATTGACATCGATGCGAACTCTTCGACGAAGAAAAATCTCTCGCCGTGTTGTACGAATCCTCTGGCAAGCGCAATTGCTTCTCTGAATGTATAATTATTTATAGCAACATACATTGCGCCCCATAGTATAGTTATATCTAATGCCTTCATTTTTTGCTGAAGAGACTTTGCGTATTTATTCTCAAAAACGCCGTTTGAAGCCTTTTCCCTGTCAACAGAAGGAAAGTACGTAACAAAAAGCACGGAAGGTTTATCTGGAAGCCGCCGGAGGAGATCCCCCATATATCTTCTGGCCAAAACACCTCGCTTAGCAAAATCCAGCCATCTTAATAAACCCGCAATCACAGGCGATGATGTTAATGACTGAATAATGGAATTTCGGGTAAATCTCTCAGGTGAAATCACATCATAGCCGACTCCTGATTTGACGGCAGCCAACGCGGCCGCCTCCGCAATATCCTTGTCGGTAAGCGAGATAAGGCAGCGATTGCAAGCGGAAGATACAATGGCCTTTTGTGTGGCATTCGATTGCGCCAGCTTGAAAAATAAATTTGTTTTAAAAGTGTTTTTTTCGGCTATTGCGCCAAACCACCATGTACTTATCCTCCGGTCTGGCAGGGCAAACCACTCTCTCAGAGTTTTGCCTTCGACCTGTTGAAGGCCAAGGCTTGAAGACCATTCGCTGATACTTTCTACAATGAAATCGACCTCGGCGTGAACCATACCGGCGGAGTTTATAGTTGTAACGCTGCCATCTTTCCCTAATGTTTCAGAAAGCGCCGATTCGATTTTTTTTGTAACGTTTGAGTCTCCGGTCAGGGGAAAAAGCTCTGCTGAATCTATACCTCTTAGGTCAATTGCATCAATATCAATAGTTTTATCGAATACGATAAATAGTTTCATAATAGCTTGGATTTAAACACAATAAATCTGATTCAACGATACTGGAAACGGCATTTACTCATCCCAATCCTGATACATATCCAGGTATGTAGTATCTTTCTCCAGTATCGCCGCCCAAAATCCCTCAAAATCCACTTTTGCCCAAAACCATGACAGTAGACCGCTAATAACGGGGGTTGACCGTGGATATTGGTAATATATGCCACTATTTAAAACCCTCCAGCCGGAATGCAGAAACAGCAATGTCCAGTCCTCCGGACTTAGTTCAAATAGGTGCACATCCTCGGCATGGGTTTTCTCTCTGAAATCATTTCTGATGTAACCAAGTCCCACACGGCTCTTTTTCACAAACGGCACGGTAATAAGCATCCTGTTACATGAGGACTTTACCGCCAGACGCTTAAAAAACAATGCTGGATTATGAAGGTGCTCGATCATCTCAAAGGACGTAAATAAATCAATGTGCCATCCAGCCACGTCAAGCTCCTCGGCACGGCAAAGAATGGCATTCTGCCCTCCTGATTTTATCTTTTCTACTGCCCTTGTATCCAGATTTACACTAATCGTATCTATATCCTTAGCTGCCAGATGTTTCAAATAAAGCATATGAGTCCCCGCGGAGTCGCCAATATCTACAACAGTCAGCTTTTCACCAGATAGATACTCTATCGCCTTAAGCATCATCACACATTGAAACGCGTGCATTGCCCGCATTTTTAGCTCCTTGTATTCATTATGTAATTCCTTGCCGCTTGAGTACTGTTCCGAGAGATCTGGCCGAATTTTCCTGAGACTTTCCATTAATGGCAAAAACCGCTGCTCGGCACTGGCATGATATATTGACCATTTCTGGATATTTTTAGTCACCTTGCCGGTGTCAACTCCAAGGAACTTTAAAACTTGTCCTATAAACATTTCCTGATCACCTGCCTGCATTTATTTTTGCAGATACCTATAAACTCATCGAAAAACCGCTCCATAATATCTTTCTTCGCAATATTGACCCTTATATAATCCCTGAGCATTTTCTGCTTAAATCCACCGGCTACGAGGATGTTTTTCTCCGATAGCGCCCTGACTATCTCCTCTGCTTCACCATGACACTTTATGAGTACAAAGTTGGCACTTCCATGAACAAACTCAACGCTGTGCTGAGATAATTTGTCCATTAAAAATGCCTTCCCTTCCATGAACTCCTTCACCAGCGAGTCAATAAGCCCCTGTGTATCTAGGAGCTTTGCGGCAAATAACACCGCCACACCGTTTACGTCGAATGTGGGTTTTACCTTTCTCAGGCCCTCGATAATCCCGGCCGGCGCCGCCGCGTATCCAATCCTTAGTGACGCCATAGCGCAAAGTTTTGAAAATGTCCTTAACACTATCAGATTTTCATATTCCAGAGTTTTATCAATCACCGTCTCGCCGCAAAAGTGAAAATATGCCTCGTCAATAATGACAGTTGTTCCGCAAGCCTGCGCCTTTTTGATTATCCTTACGATGTCGTTCGTTGGAGTTAACGTCCCCGTGGGGTTATTTGGGTTTACAATGACCGCTAATTTAATTGCTCCGGTAATTGACTCCAAATATGTCTCAAGCGGGAAAGACAGGTCCATCCCGTAGTCAACTGACACTATCGGAGCGCCGAACATCTTACAATACACCGGGTACATAGCAAAGGTCGGCTCAGTGAGCAATACCCTGTCACCAGGCGATACGAGGGCGTCGAAGATATATTTAATTGCGGCGTCTGAGCCGTTTGAAAGACAGATATTCTCTGGTTTCAGGCCATTACAGAGGGCAACCTTTTCCTGCAGGGCATCATATTCGGGATACATGGATAAGTAATCGGAGTCTATATGGGAAAGCACCGAGGTTATGAAATCTTCCGGGAGGGCGGCATTGGCCTCATTCATATCGAGCCGCAGCATCCCCTTTCGTGATACACCCGTAGGTTTTACCCTGTAAAGGTCTTTTAAATGATATTTTAGTCTAATCTCAGGCATGATTAACACGCGGCACTTGCTGTACACCAGATACGATCGCCGAAGCCGTTTTCCCTTAAAAACTCCTGATACCGCATATTAATTGTATCCCATAGTTCTTTCCATTTTTCCGCCGGGGCGTCAGCGCGAATCGGAATGTCGGGAAGGCCGCTTCTAGCGGCAAGCGTATCGCCCGGGGCACGCCTGTACGCCCAATTTATGTGATTGGTAATCGGGTATTCCTGTACTACCTCCATTGAGTCAACCTTAAACCCGCTTTCACACAAGAACCTGCCGATGGTCTTAGGACTATAGTAGTAAAGGTGCTCGATGCAGTAGTAAAATGCCAGAAACTCAGGTATATCATAAAAACTGACAAGGGCATCCTGTATGTTTGGCACAACGATAACCAGTTTGCCGCCGGGTTTAAGGAATGTCTTAAGCATTTTCAGAAACTCCTGTGGCCGCGCTATATGCTCCAGAACAAAGATAAGCGTTATATAATCGAACGAGTGTTCCTTAAATCTCTCTTTTAGCGGCTTATCGGATACGTCGAGATTCAGCACATTACGGCAAAACTCCACTTCCTTAGCGTTGAGGTCATGCCCGTACACCTTCCCCGCCCTGTCCTTTATCATATCAATGAAATGGCCGGTTGAGCAGCCTAAATCCAGCACCACCTCGCCACCGCTTAGCTCCTTAGCAAACTTCTCTGCCCACGGGCGCGCAGCCGTTTTCATTTTCTCATAGTACTCGCGAGGCTTAAACGCCGCCGGCTCTATGTGCGTTATATACGTCTGATGGTATTCCTTTTCATAAAAATCAGCGGGGAACGAAAATGAATCCTGATCCAGAAAAATCAGGCTGCAATCTCCACACCTATACACATCTGCCATGTAGTCAAACCTAACCCTTTCGGCAAGCAGTGTCAGCTTCATACTTCCACAAAGCGAACATCGGGTACTCACTGTTAAGTCCTCACTAAGTAAAAGGATTAAAGACGAAGGGGGATAATCCCCCTTCACCCCATAATCACGTCCACGTTTTATTTGCTGAATTTGGGCTGCCGCTCGTTGGCGGCTTCGGTACTCCGGTTAAAGGCTGCGCATCCTTCGACAAGCTCACGCCTCACCGCGCTTTTTTATCTCGTTCATTCTCGTGGGACACTCCGCACATGCCTGTGCCTCGTGCGCGCGGCCCTCTTTGTGCAAGTTTCTTAACGGCTCCATTAAGGACATCCATGCCTCTTTTATTGAGACATCATGGACATTGCCCACGGCCAATTTGCCGTAGTGGTCATTGTAGCACGCGGTTATCGTTCCATCCCACATGATCATCAGTCTCTGATAGGGAAATGAACAAATCCACGGGCTGCGGACGGGTTTTACTGTGTTTGGCACGTTATCCAGCATTTCATTATACGATACCTGGTCGGCCTTGTCCTTCCAAAATGCGGTGAACTCATCAAGCCGGCCACGAAGCTCTGGGATAAGCACGGCCTGCACGCGTACCTTGGGCGTCTTAGAGCCAAGCTGTGCCTTTAAATCTCTCAAGGCTTCGATGTTTCTTACGACGTTTTCGAATACTGACCCTACACGATATTTCTCATACAACTCTTTCTCAAAACCCTCGAATGACACCGTAAGCCTGTCAAGGCCGCTTTCTATCAGCGCCCTTGCCTTGTCTGAGGTCAGCAGTGTGCCGTTTGTGTTAAAAAACACATCGACGAGGCCCTTCTCTTTTGCGTATTTGATAAATTTGCATAGCTCTTTGTGCAGCAGCGGTTCACCCCTGAAATTAAACTTACAGGCATAGAGGCCGTTTTCCCCCGCCTCGTCCATTATTTTTTTCAACGTCTCCCATGACATAAAGCCGTTTTTTATAGCCATCCTGGAATATGTGGTCTTGCAAAAGGGACATCTGAGGTTGCATGTGCTTGTGGTTTCAATGTCTAGGTGGACAGGAAAGCTGCCATAGGTGAGCGTCTTAGGATTATTCTCCCATTTCCTGCGATATTCCATAAATCTCTCGTCGCCGCGAACAAGGATGTCCTCGCCGGATATGTCATGATGCAGTGTATCGCCTGAGCGGGTCACAGATTGGCCACTTTTCAGGTCTCTTGCCCATTTGGCCATCCCGGCAATGCCGGTTTTAAGGTCGACAATGGGTGTCCAGTTCAGGTCTTTTTTGATGAGACTTATATCTCCGATAGCGCCGAATTGGTCTCCGGGCGTGTGTTGTGCGAACTCTATCGGATAGTTCAGGCAATTAAAAGCGTTTTTTAATTCATTGAGGAGCTCTTCAACCGTTGTCTTCACACCGGTTGCGAGGTTATATTGCTTGCCGTATGAGACCGGATTTTCGTAAGCGGAAAGCCACGCGGTTACTACGTCACTAATATTTATAAAGTCACGATAGCGCGCGGGGGAGCCTTTGACTATTGCCGGTTTGCCCTCAAGCATGTATGACAGGTAAATGCTCAGCATCCCCTGCATTTTATTGTCAAGGTTCTGCCCCGGCCCATATACGCTGAACAGGCGAAAGCCCGTGGTGTTAATGCCAAGCCTGCCGTACAGGTTTATGTACGCCTCGGCGGCCGCCTTGCCTGCGGCATAAAACGTCTTTGGTTTAAACGGATGCCCCTCGCCTATGGGAAGGGTCTCAGGGTCTCCGTAAACGCTCATTGAGCTTGAATAAAGAAATCGCGAAACGCCGTGTTCCTTACACCACCTCAGCATGTTAAATGTGCTTGAGACGTGGCTCCTGAAATCATATTCAGGGTCGTCGAATGAGGCCTCGCCGGAGGACTGCCCCGCAAGGTGAAACACCGCGTCGCATTTCAGCCCCTTTATACGGGTGTACAGATTCTCTGCCCCGAGGTCGATGTTAATAAAATCTGCCCCCTTAGGGATATTCGCCTCTTTGCCGGTGTAGAGATTATCAAGTATGGTTACACGGCAGCCATTCAGAAGCAACGCCTCTGCGAGGTGTGAGCCTATAAAGCCTGCCCCGCCTGTGACTATTACATGCTGGTTCATCGCTTATATCACTCCTTACATCCCATGCTTTTTAAGCCAATACACCACCATCGGTATCTGCCATTCGTAGTCAATGTCGCAACCGCCCCACTGCTGAAGCGGGTAGATTTTTTGCCCCATCCACTTCTGTGGCAGCAGGCCATCGTCAAGATTATCAAGACACCGCGGGCGCACAATCGAAACCCCCATGTCGGCAAACCATACGTCTCCCTGAGAGTCCCTGTCGCAGTTCAGCGACTTTGGGTCTCCAAATGTCTCAAAAGGGACAAAGGGCTTTAGAAGGCCGTCTTCGTCAATCTTTCGGGCGCGAAGCGGGCTCCACATGTTGTATCTTGATACGCTGACTGCCGAGTCATATTCCGGATTTGCCCGCAGCACCTTTATGCCCTCTGAAATAATGGCAGGGGTTACGGTTGGGGCGTTACACATGAGCAAGACTATCAGTTCTATCTCTTCGTAGGGATTGAGCTCCCTGATAACGCCATAGGCGTGCCTGTATACGTGTTCACCAAGGGCGGCGTCGGAGCAAAGCTCCGGGGGCCTTACGATTACCCCGGCAGAGTTTTCCTCAGCGAGGGACATAAGCCTCTCATCGTCAGTGGATATATATGTCCTATCTATTTCAGGCGTATCAGCGGCGGCCCTCATCGGATACCATGCAAGCGGTTTGCCGAATAACAAGTGCAGATTCTTACCCGGGAAGCCTTTGCTGCCCTTCCTTCCCATTAACATAGCAACTATCATTAGCCGTGCCTCCTTAGATACAATAGCATAATATCATCTGTTATTGCATCGGCATTATTGACAGTAACGCAGCCTTTACCGTGAAAATCCTATTGACTTAAGGCACAAAACTCCCCTTCCCGTCTTTTGACAGTTT
>JADFXO010000559.1 GCA_015233485.1 Nitrospirota bacterium | reverse complement strand
AGTCGGCCTTGCAATGATCGAATCACTGTGTATATATGCCTTTTTGTTGTCTTTGGGTGTGCTGATAAATCAAAAAATGTTCTTCTAGCACGCGCTATGATACTTTGAGATGACTGGCATTGAGAACCGGCAACTGGAAACTTAACGTACGACGAGGACAGAAGGGCAAAGCCGGCATCTGGAGATGTGAAATGGGTATGGCAGTAGGACGAATTACGGTTGGGCAGCTTGAAGTCAACTGTTACATCGTCAGTGATGACACGACAAAAGAGGCAATGGTAGTAGATCCGGGAGACGATCCGGACGAGATTCTGGACTATATCGCCAAAAAGGGCCTGGTGCTGGTCAAAATAGTGTGTACTCACACGCATTTTGACCACATAGGCGCGCTCCCCGACTTGAAGGAGGCGTCAAAGGCCTCGCTGCAAATGCACAAAGATGAGCTTACCACGTATAAAACTGCAAAAGACATGGCCGCCTATTGGGGCTTTCAGATTGATGCCATGCCGGAGCCGGATGTATTTCTCACCGAAGGGTCTGAGGTTGCGGTTGGCGGTGTCAGGTTTAAAGTCTTGCATACGCCGGGGCACACGCCGGGCGGCATATGTTTATACGGCAGCGGCATTGTGATTACCGGGGACACGCTGTTTGCTGGTTCAGTTGGCAGGACTGACCTGCCCGGTGGAAGTATGTCTGCCCTGAAGGCCTCGTTTAAGAGGCTGATGGCATTGCCCCCCGATACGAAGGTCTTGCCGGGGCACGGGCCGGCCTCTACGATAGCCAATGAGTTAAGTGACAATTTTTTTAACGATTAAACGCGGCGTCGCACATAGGGTTGAAGTGGGTTTTAGGGGGTTGAGGGCATATCGTGGGTAATTTAATGTCCGGCAGGAGACTGGCCTCCGACATAAAGGCATGTGTCAAAAAGCGCGTCGAGGGTCTTGGCCTGATGGGTATAGAAGTCGGGCTGGCCTTGATGCAAATCGGGGGCACTGCCTCAGACGAGCAGTATTTAAAGACAACCGTATGCGTAAGCAAGACAGTAGGGATAAAGACGTATGAATACAGACTCCCTGCGACGGCCTCGTTAAATGAGATAATAAATATTATCAACAAGATAAACGCAGACGAAAGAGTTAACGGGTTGCTTGTCTTGTTCCCCATTGCGAGGAGGATAAATCCAAGAAGGGTAGTGAACGCTATTTTGCCGGAAAAGGATGTTGACGGCCTTGGGTCCATCTCCGTAGGGATGTTTGCGGCGGAGGAGTCGATGTTTCAGATATTCGGCAAAGACGACTTTACGTCCGCTGACGGGAGAACCCTTGCCGTTGCGAATATTACCTGTGCCCCTCATGGGTTTCTGCCATGTACACCGTTTGGGGTGATACGCCTGTTAGAGCACTATGGGATTAAAATAAAGGGAAAGAACGCCGTCGTAATCGGGAAGAGCCTTGCGGTTGGCAAACCGCTGGCCCTGATGCTCCTTGCCAAGGATGCGACTGTGACTATCTGCCACAAATCGTCTGACGACTTGGCGGCGCATGTAAGAAATGCCGACATCGTCTGCTCGGCAACCGGTGTTGCCGGCCTGATAAAAGGCGATATGATAAAGGATGGAGCCGTGATAGTCGATATAGGCATCAACATAATGCCTGATGGCTCATTCGCCGGAGATGTGGATTTCGAAAGCGTTGCCCCTAAGGCCTCCTTCATCACCCCCGTACCCGGGGGAGTAGGCCCGGTAACGATAGCCACGCTGTTAGAAAACACGCTGCGTTCGGCGCAGAATAACGTACTACTGAAAACCCCGTTGATCTTGCCCTAATAGCAAAGTTCGTTCATAATAGAAGTAAGAAGATTTCCATAACAGAATCATCCTGAGCCTGCCGAAGGATGCTCCGAATATATCGCGTTTCCACTAAATCGGAAATCGTTCGACAAACCCATACTAAGTTACACTTGAATCAGGGCTAAGTCAAAGTGAGCGGTAAGTGTGAATAAAGATAGGGGAAAAATAAAGTAGTGTCTTTTTTCACATAAGAAATTGTATAACAAAGCATGGCAAATGAGACAGCTACATCTACACAGAGCA
>JADFXO010000558.1 GCA_015233485.1 Nitrospirota bacterium | reverse complement strand
GGACGTGATAAATAAAATGGGGATAAACGTGGTAATTGAGACGATGAATTCTGATTTTGAGAATGTGAAAGAGTGTTTTTTATTAATAGATGGGCTCCTTATTTAATAAATGTTATTAAACAACTACTACTTCAATTCTTTTAAATATTCTTAGCGTATTCAGTTAAAAATTTATCTATTTCTCTTGCTGTATTATTATCTGAATATGTAATTCGCATTTCATTTATTAAAGAGCGATGCAATATTATAAAATCACACATATATTTACCAAAGAAAGAATATATAGTTTGTGGATCACAAATTCCATTATTCGCACAAATTGATACCATATTTAAAAAATTTGTCATTCTCAATAGATCATTTCTCATATTGCTTTTATCTATTATTCTTAATGTCTCATTATCAAATACTTCATTTATAATTTTCTGTTCTGTTAATGTAACTTTTGTCGATGGTTTCCCAGCTTCCATCTTAGTCCAAAAATCCTTTTTATTAGCCAGCCACATGAGTGATATATTATCAAAGTATTGGCTCACAGGCGGCTCATAAAATTTTTGAATAAACTTAAGTGATTCATCAATCTTTTTATCTTTTTTTGCGTTAATATATTGTATATAAGCATAAATTCCTCCAACTATCATTGACAATAACACTAACCATGATATTATTATATCATTCGAGAGTTTAATTTTTTCTAATTCTTTTTTATCATGATTTAATATTATCATTCTCATAGACTATTTTTCCTTCTATTATATCTATTGTCATTTTATTTCCTATCTGATTCCTTATCTAATAAATCTTATTTCCCGCATACTCCTGGAATTGCGCAGGGATTTGGTAAATATGCATCTTGATATTTAGTAGTAGCCTTTATGAAAACAGTTGCTTTCATAACCAAATCAATATTTACGTCCGCGTCATTACTTACTTTATAGCCACAACTAGGTGCAATACAACTCTTATCCAGAAAAGACATAAGTCTATTTACTGGTATCCCTTCTACAACTCTTTCGGAATTTTGAGATTTGAGCATTCCTATTACCCGTCCGTTGTTGTTAATAATAGGGGATCCACCGCTTCCAAGATTTACAGTTGCACTTAATAAAAGACTTTCTTCATTAATACTATATATATTCCCTTGATTTACAGAATTGCTTATCCCTCTTATTATATTTGAGAACCACCCTTTTTTTATTTCGCCAACGATGGAACAACTTACTATTCTGATAGAATCACAAGGATGAAGTTGAGAATCATCCATTAAGAGTACAGGAAAAGCCCCTCTATCAAAACCTCTAAATTCTATTTTTAACAAAGCAAGACCAGCAGTCGCATCATTTGCTATAATTTTAGCTTCATACACAAAAGAGTTGTAAACTACCTCAATTGATGATAACTTATCGATAAAGTCGTTTGCCGTGACAATATATCCTCTTTCATCTATAATAAATCCGCTGCTTTGCGAAATTGATTCATTGTCCTGAGAATTTTTACAAAAGGCATTAGTAATAAAAACAATTGTTACAAAAAAAACTATTATGTATGTTATAAATTTGTATTTCGACAACATAAACCACACCCCCTACGCATCGTCTATATGTTTCACTTAGCTCAACGCAATACACTAACTAGTTACGCAACGATTGTATAAATATTGCTTTTGATTTGTCAACCATTTTTTAGTATAATGGCAATATTACATTTTGTTACGTGTAGGTAACATAATAATCGGGCATTTCACATAGAATACGCCAGTTTATGAGACACAAGCAATGAAACAGTCTGATTCGATGAACAGGAGAACGAAGATAAAAATGCCGCATGCCCCCCTATCGCCCCTTTACCACAACTATGGAGGCGTGATACCGAGGTCCTTACATATTTTTCTTACAAGGTTTTCGTCAATTTCCCTATGTCGGGGGATTGTACTTAATTTCTTTTCAACAACGTTTAAATACACAGAGTGATTGCTGCCCTCTCGCAGAAGCTCGCATCGGTTTCTCTCTATATAACGTATTAAATCCCGCCGCTTCACACTGTAACAATCCCAAAATCTTCTTTTATGATTTCTTTGCCTGAAATGTCTCTTTCAGCG
>JADFXO010000557.1:496-2101 GCA_015233485.1 Nitrospirota bacterium | reverse complement strand
ACCGGTTTGCTTTCAACACCGCCGTCTTCATATTGTCTATTACTACTCTGCGGGGAACACCTCCAAAAAACTCCCATGCCTCCTCTATGCCGGTTATCACCGCATTCAAATCTTGTTTATACGTTGTATATACGTATTGATGACGGCTAAATGTTAATGTAACTACCAGGGCATTTAATACTCTGTCTCGGCCAGTTACGCTATCGTATACTAACCCCAATCGCCCAAAGTCAACTTCGACAACCTCACCAGGCAAGCTCTCTTCCATTCGTACTGTTGTCTGCGTCTTGTGAAATCCAAGATGTCGGCATACATACCGGTACAGAGCGCTATAACTTACTTCCACTCCCTGGCGCTTCAGAAGTATGTGAACCTTGGTTAGCGTAAGCTCTTCATCTTTCAGCCAGTAGGATATGACCTCCTTATGCGGCACTAATATCTCATCGTTTTTACTGTTGCTCTCTCCACCTCCATGTATTTCATTAAATACCAACGCCGATACTTCCTCAAGTCCAGCTTCACCTTTAAACGAAAACCCTTGCTCCTCGGCTATTTCTATATACTTTTTTACTGTATTCCTTGCCACCCCTGTGGCTTTCGATATCCTCCTTATACTGTCACCGGCTTCGTATCTCCTGAAAATATCCACTATTTCTATCACAGCATACCTCTTTCTTCCCATAATACCCCCAGCTATCTTTTAGAAGTAGTATGGTCTTTTTGGTTGACTTGCTGCGACACAACGGTTACCTGTTCCTCGTGGATCAATCCATCTGAACAGGGGGTGGCTCAATTGTTTTGAAAAAGTGGCTCAATTGTTTTGAAAAATCACACCTCCAACACTACAATATGGATCCAATCATCACCAAAGTCATAAATGTACTCTGATTTCTTATTCTCTATTGTATAGTAGTCAGAAATCATTTTCTGCCATCCGGCAAGTATTTCGAAATCATCGTCGTAATTGTCCTCTACTGGTATACCTATCTCCTCAGATTCCATAGTCTCAGGGTTGATGATCTTAAATTCATGTAGATGAGAATCCCACCAACCCATAGCATCCTGTATAGCAACGTGTAAGTCCCAGAAGGTATAGACCTCTGGGACTTGTATCCGCCGCCATACGGGAGGTTTTATCCCCTGTAGGGTGATTTTAAACTGATATATTTGTTTGTAGTTCCTCTTCATAAATGCCCAAAGACAATTATAGCAAAAATTATACATTTTTGAAAACGGTTAAATGGACGCCGCTTTACCCCTCCCCCTCCGCCTTTACCTTCTTAATCTCAACTACCTTCCCCCGACTATTAACCACGCTCAATAGTTTACCGGCTGAAGCATGATAATACCCCATAGTGGTCCGAATATCGCTATGACGTGCAAGTTTCTGAGTTACAAGTGGATTTGTATCACTCTCAACCAGTTGAGATATGAAAGAATGCCTGGCAGCCTCGTAATGGGTAATATCCAACCCAGAATACTTCTCCCATATCTTTTGAAGCCGCTTGGTGGTGTAGTGCCTATTACTGCGAGGGTTGATGAATAGGAAGGCATCAGGTAATTTACCATTTACGTTTCGCTTAACCACCTCAAGGGCCGTATCCG